>JBKEDG010000062.1:0-8768 GCA_047975285.1 Bacilli bacterium
GCTGCTAATCTAAATAGAAGTTTATTTTTTACAACACAATTACTTGAACTTGGAATACCAGTAGTAGTAGCACTTAATAAGAGTGATTTAACTGAGAAAAAGGGTAATATTATCAATACAGGTTTACTAAGTCAGCATTTAAATTGTCCGATTGTTGAAACGGTAGCCACGAAATCAAAGAGCAATGGATTAGAATTATTAATTTCAGAATGTGTTAGGCATATTGAAATACCACATAAACAAGTTGCGCCACGAATTGAAGGATTAAAAAATGCTACTAATGAAAAGCAGTATTTTGTAGCAGATAAAAAACGTTTTGCTTTTGTAAATGAAGTTATTGCAGATGTAGAGCGAAAGAAAGTTAGTGCTAAGACACAAACAAAACAAGATAAAATTGATAGATTTGTTGCTCATAAATGGCTTGGGATTCCGATATTTATGGCAGTAATATATTTTATTTTCTCAGTGTCACAAGAACGAGTTGGCCCAAGCATTGCTGATTATCTTGTGGGAGTTTTAGAAGGTTTTCAAGGACAACTTGCAACATTATTTGAAAATGCGAATCCATTTTTATCGGCATTGTTAATTGATGGAATTATTGGTGGAGTAATTGCAGTAGTAGGTTTTTTACCATTAATTATGGTAATGTTCTTCTTAATGGCACTATTTGAGGATTGTGGGTATATGGCACGTGTTGCTGTTGTTATGGATCGTTTCTTTAAAAAAATTGGGTTGTCTGGAAAGAGTATTATTCCAATGATTATAGGAACAGCGTGTGGTATACCTGGTGTTATGGCATCTCGTACAATAAAAAATGAAAGACAAAGAAGAACAACAGCAATGTTAACGCCATTTATGCCGTGTGGAGCAAAATTACCAATTATTGCACTATTTGCAGGAGTGTTTTTTGCAGGTAATGCTTGGATTGCAACATCAATGTATTTTCTAGCAATCATTGTTATAATTATTAGTGCAGTAGTTATTAGAAAGATAACTGGTGATACATCAGAATCATACTTCATTTTAGAATTACCTGAGTATCGTGTTCCTAGTGTTAAAAGAGCATTTATTTCAATGATGTCTAGAGCTAAGGCGTTTATTATTAAAGCAACAACAATCATACTTATTTGTAATGCACTTGTGCAAATAATGCAGACGTTTACATGGTCATTTACAGTTGCTGAAAATGCAAGTGATAGTATATTAGCATCAGTTGCATCACCATTTGCTCTATTATTTATTCCATTAGGATTTGGAATATGGCAATTTGCAGCAGCAGCAATTACAGGATTTATTGCAAAGGAAAATGTTGTTGGTACGCTAGCAGTAGTATTTGGGATTTCTAACTTTATAAATGTAGAAGAATTTGAACTTATCAATAAAAGTGGGGCTGCAAGTAGTGTGGAAGAAGCATTCGCAATTACTTCAGTTGCTGCACTTTCGTATTTAGTATTTAATCTATTTACTCCACCTTGCTTTGCATGTATTGGAGCAGTTAGAGCTGAGGTAAACTCTACAAAGTGGACATTTGGAGCAATAGGATTCCAATTTGCAGTAGGATATATATTATCATTTATGGTGTATCAAATAGGAACATTAATAACTCTAAATGAACTAGGAGCAGGATTTTTCCCAGGGTTAGTTGCAGTTATAATAATGTGTGGTTTTATTGGATATTTAATGAAAAAAGGATCTAGTTTGAAAGCGTAAAGGTGAATATATGGAAACAATAATTATTAGTATTGTAATTGGATTAATCATATGTTTAGCAGTATACAAAATTTATAAAGAAAAGAAAAATGGGGCTAAATGTGTAGGATGCCCAGTAGCAAAAAGCTGTGGACAGCCTAAAAATAATCTATAAATTATTAGTAGTATTGAAGATGATTGTGAAATTGTCTTCAATTTTTATAATGATAGTTAAATCATTTTAAGATGAAAATCAGGCTGATGAAAAAATCGAGCTAGTAAAGTTTATATATAAAATAGACACGACTATTCTACACTTACATTCATATTTAGCATTTAATCATAAGAAATTTTCTGTTTAAGTAATGTTATTGATAAATATGTTCATTGTTGTAAAGTATTTATATTTTAGATAAAAAGTATACTATATAGCATTTGGATATAATTATTATAGATATATTAAAGGATTATATCTTAAAATTATAAATAAATGAAAGCATTTGCTAAAAATATTGAAATTTAATAAAATGTATGGTAAAATACATTAGTGTTCCGCTGATAATAATTAAGAACATGAAATAAAATAAAGGAGAGAATTGTATGAATAAGTTGATTGAAGAAATAACACAAAATCAAATTAAAAAAGATGTTCCTGAATTTAGACCAGGAGATAGTCTAAAAGTACATGTTAGAATTGTTGAGGGTAATCGTGAGCGTATCCAACTTTTTGAAGGAGTAGTAATTGCTAGAAAGGGTAAGGGAATTAGTGAAACATTTACTGTTAGAAAGATTTCTTATGGTATTGGAGTAGAGCGTACTTTCCCAGTTAATTCACCTAAGATTGATAAGATTGAAGTTATCAAACGAGGTAAAGTTAGAAGAGCTAAGTTATACTATTTACGTGGACTAAGTGGTAAAGCTGCAAGAATTAAAGAAAGAAGATAATTAAAGACCCTCGGGTTTTTAATTATTTTTATATAGGAGGTTTTTATGAGTATTCAATGGTTTCCAGGTCATATGGCAAAGACAAGGCGATTGTTAAAAGACATTAATAAGGTATTGGATATTGGAGTGGTTTTGCTAGACGCTAGGTGTCCATACTCTTCTTTTAGTCCTTTAATTGAAGAATTGTTAGGCAATAAGCCAATTTTGCTTGTTTTTACAAAATGTGATTTAGCAGATAAAACTCAAACTAAAATATGGAAAAAACATTATGAAGAAAAAGGTTATAATGTTATCTGTTTAAACTTACTTAACGATAGCGTTACTAAAGAAATTAATACTCAAGCTGATTTAATTTTAAAGGATAAAGTTGCCAAAGAATTAGCTAAAGGAATGAAGTTGAGAAGAATGAGAATGGTAATTTGTGGAATCCCAAATGTTGGGAAAAGTACTCTAATAAATAAATATTCTAGTAAAAAAGTTGTAAATGTTGGAAATAGAGCAGGCGTAACTAAACAGTTACAGTGGATTAGAATAAGTAATAAGTTTGAATTACTTGATTCCCCAGGATTGCTTTGGCCAAAATTTGAAAACGAACATATTGGCTTTGCACTTGCTGCAACGAAAGCTATTAAAAATGAGATTTTACCTATTGATGATGTAGCAATATTCATTTTGAAGTATTTACGTAATCATTATGCAAATAAACTATATGAACGTTATAAAGTTGATGATGTAAGTGATATAGTAGTATGCTATGAAACAATTGGAAGAGAAATGCATTTAATTAAAAATGGTAATGTTGTAGATTATGATAGAGTAAATGAACGAATATTGAATGACGTACAGTCGGGGAAATTTAGTAATATTACGTGGGATAATTATGAATTATTACGAGAATAAATATAGAGAATATGAATATATTGCAGGAGTTGATGAAGTGGGAAGAGGCTGTCTATTTGGACCTGTTGTTGCCTGTAGTATTGTTATGGAAAAAAATTTTGATTATAGTCAAATAAATGATAGTAAGAAATTATCAAAGCAAAAAAGGGAAATTTTATATGACTATATTTTAGATAATTGCATATGTTATAGTGTTACAGAAATTGATAATACTATTATAGATAAGATTAATATTTTAGAAGCGACAAAATTAGCCATGAAAACTTGTATTAATGATTTGAAATATTGTAATATTGCACTAATAGATGCTGTTAAATTAGATTGTGATTGTGAAACGATACCGATTATAAAAGGAGATACGCTTTCTTATTCAATTGCATGTGCAAGTATTATTGCAAAAGTGTATCGGGACAGACTTATAACTAAACTTGCTAAGAATTATCCTTATTATAGTTTAGAAACTAATATGGGCTATGGAACAAAAAAACATATAGAAGGGCTTAGGGATTATGGAATAACACCATTACATAGAATTAGTTTTAATCCAGTTAGGGAATTTAAAGGAAAAACCGCCCAGTTAATTGAATAATAACCATAGGAGGTTATTATGAGGGATAAGTTAATTACACTAAGCTATATTTTTAGTGGAAATGTTAAAAAGATAAAACAGGCAATTGATTGTAATATGGATGTTAAAGTATGTACAAATTTTTTAAAAGAACTTAAAAAAAGAAATATTAAAGTAATAACAATTTTAGATAAGGAATATCCAAAATCATTATTAGAATTATATGATCCGCCATTTGTTTTATATTGTTTAGGAAATATAGGGCTTTTAAATAATAAAATATCTGCTATAATAGGGGCGAGGCGTAATTTAAGTTATAGTAAAAATGTTTGTAAAAAACTTGTTGAGCGTCTAGAAGATAATTTTTCAATTGTGAGTGGCCTTGCAGTTGGGATTGATAGTTTTGCGCATAAATATGCTATTGAAAATAATATGTCGACTATTGCAGTTATTGGAAGTGGATTCGATCATATTTACCCAAAAGATAATCTTGTACTTGCAGGCGAAATAAGTCAAAATCATTTATTAATATCTGAATACCCTTTTGCAGTAAAGCCGTTGCCTACACATTTTCCACTACGAAATAGGATAATAGCAGCATTAGCAAAAGATATTTATGTAATTGAAGCAGGGGTAAGAAGTGGTAGTTTGATTACTGCTAATATTGGAATTGAATTAGGGCGAAATATTTATTGTGCACCAGGAAGTTTATTTAATAAAGGGTATGAAGGGAGTCATCAATTAATTAATGATGGAGCATATCTTTTAGAATTGAGAAATGAGGTATAAAATGAAATTAGTAATTGTGGAGTCACCAAGTAAGTCGAAAACGATAGAGAAGTATTTAGGATCAGATTTTCATGTTATTTCAAGTAAAGGTCATATTAGAGATCTTGCTACTACTGGTAAAGGTGGGCTGGGAGTGGACGTGGAAAATGAGTTTAAACCTGATTATAAAAATCTTTCTGCAAAGAAAAAAGAAATCGCAGAGTTAAAAAAACAGTCAAAAAAGGCAGAAGAGATTTATCTTGCAACAGACTGTGATCGTGAAGGAGAGGCTATTTCATGGCATATTGCCTCAGTTTTAAAACTTGATTTAGATAAAACTAAGCGTGTAGTTTTCAATGAGATTACAAAAAAAGCAATTTTAGAAGCGATGAAAGAACCAAAAGTAATTGATATGCATTTAGTAGAGGCACAAGAAACTAGGAGAATAGTTGATCGTATAATTGGATTTAAATTATCAAAACTATTAAGAAGTAAAATAAGTTCTAGAAGTGCAGGTAGAGTACAATCTGTTGCACTTAAATTAATTGTGGAAAGAGAACGAGAAATTGAAAAATTTATACCCGTGGAATATTGGTATGTTGATGCTAAATTTGATGGGTTTGACGCAAGGCTTTTAAAGTATAAAAATGAGAAACTTGAAATTCAAAATGATGAAGAAGCATCCAGAATTTTAAGTGAACTTGGTAATGATTTTGTGGTTGATAATGTAAGTAAGAAACAAAAGCAAAAACAACCTAAAGCACCTTTTATTACTTCTACATTGCAACAAGAGGCTAGTTCTAAATTGGGGTTTGGTTCAAAAAAAACGATGAGCATTGCTCAAAAGTTGTATGAGGGAATAGATATTGGAAGTGAGACAATTGGTTTAATTACGTACATGAGAACGGACTCAACAAGAATTAGCGAGGTTTTTGTTGAAAGTGCAATGATTTATATTAAAGAAGAATATGGGAGTGACTATGTTGGTCATGTTAGAAAAAGGAAGGCTAAAACAAATGAACAAGATGCCCATGAAGCAATCCGACCAACAGTAATAGAAAGATATCCAGATTCAATTGAAAAACATTTAACAAAAGATGAATTAAAACTTTACAAACTAATATATGCAAGAACATTAGCATCGTTAATGGCAAGTGCAAAAATTAGTGCGACATCAGTTGATTTAACTAATAATGAATACTTATTTAGAACCAATGGGAATATTTTAGTTTTTGATGGGTACTTAAAAGTTTATTCTCAGTATGAAAAGAATGAGGATGTAATTTTACCAGAGATTAATAAAAATAGTGTGTACAATGCTAAACTAGTAGAAAAATCACAGCATTTTACTATGCCACCTGCAAGATATAATGAGGCATCAATCATTAAAGTAATGGAGGAAAATGGAATTGGTAGACCATCTACATATGTCCAAACAATTTCTACACTCATTGATAGAAACTACGTATCACTAATTGAAAAGAGATTTCATCCAACAAAACAAGGCCTTGAAACAAATAAGGCCTTGGAAGAGTTTTTTAGTACAATTATTAACATTCAGTATACTGCTAATATGGAAACGGAATTAGATATGATTGCGGTTGACAAAGCCAATAAATTAGATTTACTAATGGAATTCTATAAAAGGTTTGATAAACTTATAGATTATGCTACGGAAAATATGGTCAAAAAAGAACCAGAACCAATTGGAGAAAAATGTGAGGAGTGTGGTAGCGAATTAGTTAAAAGAAACGGGAGATATGGAGAATTTATTGCCTGTAGTGGATTTCCAAAATGCAAATATGTAAGAAAAATTGAAAAAGAACGAACAATTATTATGAAATGTCCAAAGTGTAAAGATGGAGATATTATTGAAAAGAAGACAAAAAAAGGTAGAGTAATGTTTGGATGTACAAAGTATCCAGAATGTGACTATGCTTCGTGGAATAAGCCGTTAGAGGAAAAATGTGAAGAATGTGGAGCTAATAAAGTTTTAAAAGGGAAGAAAGAAATTTGTCCAGAATGTGAAAGTTAATGGAGGTATTATGAAAAAAGTAAAAGTTATCGGAGCAGGTCTTGGGGGTTGTGAGTGTGCTTATCAACTTGCAAAGCGTGGAATAAGTGTTGAACTCTATGAAATGAAACCACACAAAAAATCTCCTGCCCATAAAAGTGACTTATTTGCTGAACTTGTATGTTCCAATTCACTAAGATCTAACGCACTTTTAAACGCAGTGGGAGTCTTAAAAGAAGAGATGAGAATGCTTGACTCGCTAATAATTAAAGCAGCTCATTATAGCGAAATCCCTGCAGGCAAAGCTTTAGCAGTGGATCGAGAAAAATTTTCCAAATATATTACTGATGAAATAAAAGGTCATGAATTGATTACTGTTATTGATAAAGAAGTAGAAAAAATTGATATTGATAAGTACACTATAATTGCAACAGGACCATTAACCAGTAGTGGTCTAAGTAGTGAAATATCAGGTTTATTTGGAGAAAATTACCTTTATTTTTATGACGCCGCTGCTCCAATTATTGATGCAGAATCAGTTGATTACAATATTGCATATTATAAGGATCGTTATGATGATGAAGGGGAAGGTTCTTATTTGAATTGTCCAATGAATAAAGAACAATTTGAAAAATGGCACCAAGAATTAATAAATGCAGAAGTAGTAGAATTTAAGGATTACGAGCAAGAAATTTATTTTTCTGGTTGTATGCCCTTTGAGGAAATGGCTAGAAAAGGGTCACAAACATTACTTTTTGGCCCAATGAAACCTGTTGGACTTAGAAGAAATGATTGTGATAAGCCCTATGCTGTTGTACAACTTAGACAAGATAATGTAAGCAAAAGTTTATATAATATCGTTGGGTTTCAAACACATTTAAAGTGGAATGAACAAAAAAGAATTATTCAGATGATTCCAGGGCTTGAGAATGCTAATATAGTAAGATATGGTGTGATGCACAGAAATACGTTTATAAATTCTCCAAGCATTTTAAATGATAAGTATCAAAGTACTAAGTTTGAAAAATTATTTTTTGTAGGACAAATTACAGGTGTAGAAGGTTATGTAGAATCTAGTGCTAGTGGGATTATTGCTGCTATAAATATGGCAAGATTAATTGAAGATAAAGAACTAGTAGTTTTTCCAAAAACAACAATTATAGGCTCAATGGCACATTATATTAGTCACTGTAGTCAGAAGAATTTTCAACCGATGAATGCAAATCTAGGATTACTGCCAGAACTTGGATTTAAGCATAAGAAGAAGATGAGAAAAGAACTGTATGGTATTAGAGCAATTGAAGATATGAAAGTGTTTATTGAAAATGAACTTACTTAGTGGCTATAGTAATTATTTATTGATGGAAAGAAAATATAGTAAACTTACTGCTAACGCTTATGTTAGTGATGTCAAACTCTTTTTTAATTATTTGAAAGATGAACAGATTGATTTAAAAGATATTGATTATTTTATTATTAGACATTATATTGTATATCTTTCGGCTAATGAATATTCTAGAAATTCAATTAAACGAAACTTGAGTTCTGTTTCAAATTTTCTCAATTATGCTGTAAAAAATCAACTGGTTAGTCAAAACTATATACATTTAATAGAGAGTATTAGAGGTGATAAATATTTGCCTGATTTTTTATTTATAGATGAAGTTCGTTTACTAATCAAAGCTTGTAACAATAGAAAATATAAATATCGAGATAAACTTATTTTAATGTTACTATTTTTAAATGGTTTAAGAGTTAGCGAAGTAGCTAATATAAAAATAAGTGATATTAAAAAAAACAGGATAAAAATATTATGTAAAGTAAATAAGGAACGTTATGCTATTATCTCTAGTCAGAGTATTGATGTGCTTAAAAAATATCTAA
>JBKEDG010000063.1:0-6687 GCA_047975285.1 Bacilli bacterium
TATAATGTTTGGAAGGAATATCTTGCTAGTTTAGGATATACAACATTTGATGGATTGATAAACCCTTCTAATATAAAGTTTCCTCAATCTAGAAGTAGATTTTTTGCCTTAAGTGTTTTAAATTATGAAGGAACCAAAAGTAACAATGTATCGATATTTGAACACATCAAAGAATATAGAAAGAATGAATTTCCTAAATATCCATCATTAGCAAAATGTTTAAAAACTAATTATGAAGGCGTGAAAAATATTAAGTATTTATTAGAAGCATTAGAATCTACACCAAACCATACTGAGAGTAGATTGAAGATGTTTGAAAATGAAAGAGCTCTTACAAATGGAAAGGGTAATCCTTTGAGAGATTCTAAAAATAAATTTAATTATTGTAGTACTATAACAACTAAGCAAGATAGATGGCATAATGCAGGAGTAGTTAACTTTACTAGAAAAATGTTTGAAGATGGTAGTAATTCTACTCATAGACTGATAACACCTAGAGAAAGTTTTCTATTAATGGGTTACAAAGAAAAACAGTTCAATAGGCTAGAAGCAAATAATATCCCAAGTGCAGAACTGTATAAAATGGCCGGTAACTCTATTATCGTTCCAGTTTTAGAATTGATTTTTGAAACATTTATATTATCGGACTATTTAGGAGAGTAAATGAATGATAAACAACTTATTTTTATTGATGATTATTTGAACTGTGATATTTTCAAAACTAACAACAATGAGAAATCAAAAGAATTTTTACAAAATTATAAAAATGAACTTGAAAAATATCTTTGCATAGAAGAACTAAATGCATTCCTCACTGAAATAAGTAATGGTGATGAGCATAACTTCATATACAAATTTACTTATGATTATTTCTTTAAGAATGATAGATTAATTGATAGTATCAATGAAGAGTTAGTTTATGTAGAGCATCAGCTAGAGCGAGAACAAACATCAAGTCGATTACGTAATATAGTGTTAGAAGAAGCAAACTCAAATTGCTTCTTTAATTGTAATCATGAACTTTTTTTAACTAATCAGAATCGGGTTTATTTAGAGGTACATCATTGCATCCCACTTTCTTATGCCAAAAAGCTTGGTAAAAAAGGTGACTTTAAAGAAAACTTAATAGCAGTTTGTCCAACGTGTCATAGACGTTTACACTACGAAGATAGTGAAAGTATAACAAAACAAGTGATGTACAATGAAATGTATCAACAAATTATAGGACATGTAGAAGAATTCGAATTAAATACATTCGAGTTATTTTACAGTAAAATAGGAAAGTAGAGGAAGCATGGCAACATTAAAAGGAATGGATAAATTTTATCAATCTTTTTTAGAAAGTGTAGAAGTATCAAATACTTATCCAGGTGGGATGAAGAAATTCATTAGAACATTAGAGGACTTATCAAATGGTGGAAGTGATACATATTGGAATGAAGTAATAGACTTTTCAAATGGTGGGAATAGTGATGTCAGGTATAAAATAAGTAAAGAACTGGATGGAGTAGACCTAGACCTGTTCAAGAATGAAGTTAATTATTTATTAAGATGCATTGAGGAACTAGACTGTTCAGAGTTTTCTATAGATGAATCTAATCTACTGTATGATAAAATTAAAGATAATAAGGCTTTTAATATTGTTAATAAAAGGATCGGGAATGGTATACCAAATGCAGTCTTTACTCGTATTTATTCGAATGATAAACTAAAGGAAGAACAAAAGGAATCTTTTAACAAAGTAGATACTAACTTTGGTATTACTACAAACTTTTTCACGATGCGTTGTGGAAAAACGAACCAATACTTTGATGACTTTGTAAACAATAGGTTTATAGCAATTACATGGGATCATTTAAATGATATTCGGCTACTGTCAGACCAGGAACTAACACAATATGGCATTGATAAATATGATTCTAAATTAAGTGGTTCGATGTTTAAAATATTTAGAGATACCATGCAGGTAGGTGATTTAGTGTTATTAATTCGCTCAGGAACTAAAATGGTCCAATTAGCGGTAATTACAAGTGAGATGAATTACGATGCGACACTACCTTCGTGTTACTCTAATTATAGAACAATTGAAATTATTAAAGAAGATTGTGACTTGAACTTTGTGTATAACGTTCAGAGTACTATTACAATTATATACGATGACAAACGCAAATTAGAAGTTAGAGATAATTTAGATAATGAGTCGATTATCAAATATAATAATGTAATGTCTAATATCGATACGAATAGAGTATTTAAATTTAAAAATTTTGATGATAAGCCAGTAGAGGTTAAGTTTTTAAATAACTATAAACAACTTATTATTGATGGTGCTCCTGGTACAGGTAAAAGCTATGGATTAAATTTAGAAGTAGAGACTGATGAGATTAACCATGAACGTGTAACATTCTATCAAGACTATGAATATCATAACTTTGTAGGTAGTATACTTCCTAAACTTAATGGTACTAATGTAGTGTATGAGTTTTGTAAAGGGCCATTTACTAAATTATTAAATGACTCTTTTAATAATCCAGAAGAAAAACACTATTTGATAATTGAAGAATTAACAAGAGGTAATGCAGCAGCTATATTTGGTGATATATTCCAATTACTAGACCGTGATGAGAATGGTTGGAGTATGTATCCAATAACAAATGATAATATCTTTACTGCATTAGATGATAATGTACAAGAATATTTAAATAGTAGAGAACATTGTAAAGGTAAAGTAGTATTACCACCTAACTTTAGTATTATATGTACTATTAATAGTAGTGATCAAAATGTATACCCATTAGATACAGCATTTAAACGTAGATTTGACTATAAAATAAAGAGTACAAAACCACATGATGGATTTACTGACTTTGAAATCCAATTTGGTACTATGGAAGCTATTAGCTGGGAATCATTCTATCAAGAACTTAATAATTTTATTCTTATAAACATGGGACTTAAAGAAGATAAACAAGTAGGTCCATACTTTATCAAGTCTAATGATAAGAATGCTTCAATTCAAACTAAACTTGCAATGTACATGTGGAATGATCTACAAAAAGTACATACAATGTCAAATGTTAAGATATTTGATGAATCTAAAGTTCAAACACTATATAAAGTAGACGAACTATTTATAACAGGTAGCAAAGAAGAGATACTTAATATATTAACAACTGACTTTAAAAAGCATTTCAAGTTAAAGGGTTAAGTATTTATAGAAACAGGTCTATATAATAGATAAGCAATTAGTTACACTGAACTGTAATTAGTTGCTTATTTCTTTGATTAGTTACAGTTGGGTGTAACTAGATGCGATATTTGTGGATTAGTTACACCCAACTGTAACTAAAGTGTTACAATTTAAGTAGGAGGTAATGATGATAAAAAGAGAACTGTATTTAAAAAAGATTCGCCCATTTTACGAAAGTGACATGATAAAAGTGTTAGTTGGAATTAGACGTAGTGGTAAGTCTACAATAATAAAACAAATTATCGATGAGATAGACTCAGAGAATATCATATATGTTAACTTTGAAGACTTTAAATATAATGATATTAAAACAGCGACTGATTTAAATGATTATATAACAAGTAATGTAAGTAGTGACAAGTATTATTTGTTTTTCGATGAAATTCAAGTAGTAGAAGACTGGGAGCTTGCAATAAATTCATTTAGAAGTACATTGAATGTTTCTATATTTATAACTGGTTCAAATTCAAAGTTGTTATCAGGAGAACTTGCTACTAATTTGGCAGGTCGCTATGTTAGCTTTGAAATATCCCCTTTTTCATTTCCGGAATATATAGAATTAACTAAAAATCAAGATGTTGATGCAGCTTTCAATCAATACATAATATGGGGGGGAATGCCTCAGTCAATATTATATGAAAATGAAGAAGAAAAAAGAGTTATTCTAATGGATATATACAATTCGATAATTTTGAAAGATATTATTGCTAGACATAAAGTTACTAATGTTGGTTTATTTGAAAGGATAATCGAGTACATTGTGACCAATCCATCACAAACATTTTCTGCAACAAGTATTCGTAAGTATTTGGAGAAAGAAAATATTAAGGTTTCAAATACAACTTTATATACATACATTTCATACCTGCAAGAAGTCTTCTTAATTAAATGTGCACGAAGCTATGATATAAGGGGAAAACGAATATTAGATAGACAAGATAAGTATTATCTAACTGATTTAGGGCTAGGCCAAATAAGAAATCAGTCACAACGTATGCAAGTTGGTTCCTACATAGAAAATATAGTATACAATCATTTACTGATTGCAGGATATAATGTCTATGTAGGAAAAACTAGAGAAATTGAAGTGGATTTTATTGCAAGTAAAGGTAAAGAGAAAAAGTACATTCAAGTTGCATATCTACTAGCAGATGACAAAGTAATAGAGCGCGAGTTTAGATCTTTAAAAGATATCACAGACAATCACCCTAAATATGTTCTAAGTATGGATAAGTTAGATTTCTCACAAGATGGTATTATCCATCAAAATATAATTGATTTCATTAGAAAATTAACTAAAGTCGAAGAAAGAACCAAGTAATATGGGTGATTTTCAGGTAAAGAAAATACTATTATTTGATGGACAAGAGTTAGATAAAGAAGAGCACGATTATTTATATAAGTTTCATAGTAGCAAAGAAGCTGATATCTTTGATATGAGAGGAAGTAAATTTGTCTTGAAGTTTGTCGGATACTTCGAGTTCATTATGGATAATACTATGTATGAATTATATTGTTTTCCTAAAGAGTACACTATTGGTATAGGTTATGCGACTAATGAATCACTTGAAATAGATGATTCTAATATAGAGATTGTTGAGTCTGAATTTAAAATTGTCATGTCGTCTATTACTAACGCAAGTAAAGCAGAAAGTACAGTAGGTCAAAAGGACCTAAATAAGTTTTATACTTCTAACCTACACTATTTAAATGAGATTATTCAACATTATAATCAATATGGAATTATCGTTGAAACTGAAAAGGAATATAAACATAGCCCTAGTGGAAAAATTAACTGGAATAAAACTATTGGTAAAGTTATACCTAAGTTTAATAACAATAACTTTATATATGATAAGTTTATTGTTGAGAAGAAAAATAACAACATAACTTTTCTAACAAAACTAATAGCTAAAGTAATATTTGAAGGTACAACTAAATATAGCTTCATAACGCCAATTATAGACACTGGAATAAATGATGAAGAGTTATTTGGAATTGGCAATGAAGTAGCTATATTACGCTTATATGAGCTTAAGAATAGTACTTTCAAAGATTACTTACATCATGTTATAGATAGTCTAATAAGTTATTTACAAAATGATACTGTAGCAAGTAATAATGGAGTTCTAGTGGGTACTAATAATTACGAATTTGTATGGGAACACGTTGTAGCTCATAGTTTAGGTAGTGATTACATTAAAGCAGATGGTAAAGCAATAGGAACGTATACAAAGTACGATAAGAGCAGAGGAACAACTCCGACTATTGAACTAGACCACATTCACAATACAGATAGAATAATAGTCGACTCAAAATACTATAGTGATAAAGACAGTGAAGGATTAGACTATAAGCAACTATATTACAACTATCATCAAGCGTATTTAAAGTTACAGGATGATCAAAGTGTTACTTACACACAAGTATTAGAGGAGTATAGCTTATGGAAGAATGTTTTAGTAAAACCAACAAGTAATACAGAAGATGATAATTTATTTAGTATATATAGTTTAGATGACAATATGAAACTATATTCACTTAAAGTAAATCTCAAAGAATACATTGAATACTATGTAAATGATACTCATAAGAGTAAATTAAGATATGAACTTGATTGGATAATAAGGAATAATTTAAAGGAATTTAATACATAAATATTATTTAAAAGCAACGGTGCATCTAAAAATACATAGGAACTTTTAGAAGCGAATCTAAAAATACATAGGAACTTTTAGAAATGCATCTAAAAATATTGGGGAAAATTTTCATGGTGTGATAAAATATACTTAAGGAGGACTTATGTATATAACAAGAGAAATCGAAATTGAAATAAAGAAAAGTATTGAGAATTACAGTAAACCAATTTGTATACTGGGAGCACGACAAGTAGGAAAATCAACTACAGTAAAACATTGTATTCAAGACTATGATTTTGTGTATGTCAATATGTTTGATACATATGGAATCAATGAAGTATTTAATGAAAATTCAGATGTGTCAGTGAAAAGAATAGTAGAGGGACTAGAATTGTTATTAGAAAGAAGAATTACAAATGATACAATTATAGTGATGGATGAAATACAGTCAAATCCCTCTGCCCTAGCATCACTTAAATCTTTTAAGGAGGATGGACAATATAAAGTTATTGCATTGGGGTCAAACTTCGGTTCATTTCTTCTTAAAAAAAGTAAGTATAGTTTTCCAGTTGGGCAAATTACAAAGTTGAACATGTATCCAAAATCGATTTCGGAATATTTAACTGCTACAGGCAATGATTTTCTTTTAGAGGCATTAAAAACATCAATAGAAAAATTTGATATTAGCGAACTGTTACATGACAAATTATTATCAAATTTTGATAAGTATATAGCAATAGGTGGGATTCCTGAAGTTGTATCAGATTATATACGTGGTGAATATATTGATAATATAGA
>JBKEDG010000064.1:0-15615 GCA_047975285.1 Bacilli bacterium
AATATTTTTCGTTTAATATTTATATTTAGATTAAAATCGTCACTAAATGAATCAAACAATTTATCTGTACCATTTTAATTCTTTTGAAAATACATATCAATTGTCCTTCTCTTCGTAGTAATTCATTTATAAAAATCATTTTCAATTGTAAACTCAATTAATATTTATATCTTGATTAATCTTAGGTGTTACAATTTCATGAAAAATTTATACATATTCTTCATCTTAACTAAAGTAACTATATATATTTTCATTTTCTATCTATTTTTATTTTAATATATTGTATTATTGCTCAAAATTTTTTTAACATAAAAAAACTGCTTTCGCAGTTTTAATATATGATTTGGTACCTAGGGCCGGGGTCGAACCGGCACGGGTATTACCCCACGGGATTTTAAGTCCCGCGCGTCTACCAATTCCGCCACCCAGGCAAAATCAAGAATGGTGGGTAGGGAGGGATTCGAACCCCCGAACCCGAAGGAACAGAGTTACAGTCTGTCGCGTTGAGCCTCTTCGCTACCTACCCACTAAATGGTATCCTGTAAAGGATTCGAACCTTTGACCCTCTGATTAAAAGTCAGATGCTCTACCGTCTGAGCTAACAGGACATATTGTTTGAAAATGGTAGCCCAGCCAGGATTCGAACCTGGGCTGACGGAGTCAAAGTCCGCTGCCTTACCGCTTGGCTACTGGGCTATTCCCATAATTAAATGGTGCCAGCTAGAGGAATTGAACCCCCAACCTACTGATTACAAGTCAGTTGCTCTACCAATTGAGCTAAGCTGGCACATGAAAAATAAAATGGTGGGCGATGACGGGCTCGAACCGCCGACCCTCTGCTTGTAAGGCAGATGCTCTCCCAACTGAGCTAATCGCCCTTTTTATTTCCGCTTAATTATTGTAATACATTAATCATAATTTGTCAATGCTTTTTTAATAATTATCTGGTCTCTTTTAAAATATTTACTACCTAACAAAAAATCTTAATGAAATAATCCTATAACTTAATCATGGTACGTATTCTAATCTCATTAAATTATTTATTTTGTTAGTTCGTTGTTTATTTCTTTCATATCTCTTTTTATTGAATTAAAATCTTCTAGCATTTTTTCAAAAGTTAAGGTATGTTTAGAAAATTCAAGATAAACATCACATGAATTAACTTGTTCTTTTAAATCTCTTTCGTTATCTAACTTACAACTTGACTCTCTAGAAATTGCTTCATCTCTATACAAGAATTCTACTTTGTCATTAGAGCTAATAAGCATATAACTTTTTTCCATTTCACCTTCTAAAGTAGCTGAACAAAAAAATGATAAATCATCTTCATTTATTCCACAACCAGAATAATCTCCTGTTTGTCTTAGAATTGACAAATATCCATCAGGATCTTCTGATAACTCAAATCCATATTTTTCTACCACTCTTGTAAGATTATTTCTGTTTTTCAAATCATTTTTATTATTAAATACATATATTGTTATTAATATGCTAAAGACTGTTAATAACGAAATAGTTGATAATTTAAAAACTTTTTTCATTACAACTTCACCTCCCAATCACATTCCTTAGCAATAAACTCATCATGAGTAACAATTAAAATCGTTTTACCCAATTTTTTTAATTCTTTCAAAATACTTATTACTTTATCCCTATTCTTTATATCCAAACTACCTGTAGGTTCATCTGCTAGTATAATATTAGGATTTTTATATATTAATTTTGCTATAGCAATTCTTTGCTGTTCTCCCCCAGAAAGCGTACACACTTTTCTGTGCATATTCAATTCTCCTAATCCAACTCTATCTAAAGCAGATAAATATTCTTTTACATTATTACCACGTTCACTATCAGTTACAGTGAAATTTTCTATTACAGAGTAATTATCAACTAATGCAAAATTTTGAAATATAAACCCAATATCATTCTTTAATAATTTTCTACCACTTTTTGTGTTTGATTTAGGGTTTTTAACATTATTAATAATTAACTCTCCTCCTGTTTTTTCTTCCAACAATCCTATAATATGCAGTAAAGTTGTTTTCCCACAGCCACTCTCTCCAGTTACTGCAACCATTTCTCCCGCTTTTATTTCTAAATTGAAATTATCAAATATTACATTTTTTTTGAATTTTTTTGATAAATTTACTATTTTAATCATAGTTTATCCCCTTTTAAATACTTAACAATTCTATTTTTACTAATTTTCTTAATTAAAACATTATTTACAATCAACTCTCCAATGAGTAGTAGCACCCCTATTACTAAAGGAATGCTAAAATGCATTAAGTCTTTAACAATGTAACTAGAAATTGCCATACTTACAACCGTAATAACAAGTATATGACTATAATGTATATAGAATATATCATAATATGAAAGTCCATTTGTTATTTGTGATGTGATAATTTGTAATTTGTTATTTATTGTAGTTCGTATAATTACAGTATTCAAAAAAATGAATAACACAATTTGTAAAATTATTAAAGTAGCTAGACTCATAATCTGGGTTTGAATTGAGTTTAAATATAACCTAAACTCATCAGAAAAATTATCAAATTTATAAAACTCTTCCCCCATACTTTCTAAGCTATAAACAGTATTGATGTTATATAAACTTTCATGATACTCATTAAAAACTAACCAAATTCCATCTTTTATATAGTCATTTGTTTTATTATAGTAATAATAGTTATACGAATATATATCTGTATTATCAATATACCTAACATCAAAATCAAGCCCTTTATACTCTGTTTTTACACCTTTAATTATATCATCCTCATAGTCTTTATATTTAGTAGGAAGCACAAGAGTATTGCTATTAAATTTATAACTTGTACCTATCTCAAAAAACTTTGAACTTCCTATAATTGCTTTACAATAAAATATATTATCATCTTCTTTTGCACAATATTTATTGTGTGATTCATCCAAGATAGATGGCGATGTGGAAGTATAATATACATAGTTATTATTTTTTTTTAGAGTGCTAGCTACTTGATCATCACTTAATTGATATCCACTATATTTATCAAACTTCTCATAGTTAAAAAGATTTTTTTTATCCACACTATAATTTACAACTTGAATATAACATACTGCAATAATTGTTATAGTCGTTATATATAAAATAGTTTTAACAACGTATGCAATAAATATCTTATGATATGACTTTGCATTTCTTTTTTTTATACGTAATATACTGTACACAGAAATTATAATCAAAAGTAAAACTAATATGTTAATACCTACCAGTAAATATAGGTATTTAACTAAAATCTTATTAAGAAATACTTCATACGATAATTTAGAAAATTTTAGTTTCAATACAATTATACTTAATAACGATATCAAAGTACCTATTATTATAAAATTCTTTAAATACCATAGATACGATTCTAAAATAATTTTTACCTTACTCCACCCATTTATAAATTTTATCTTAACCTCTTTTGTATTATCAAATAGAGATAAGTACGAAATTAATAAAAATATTACTACCGTAACTATAACAAAATATTCAAATATTGAGCTATTGGAAAAATTTGTTATACTTTGTTCTTCATATGTAATATTGTTCCTATTTAAAAAAGCAATCACCATTTTATAACTATTCTCATTGGTATATGCTATATTAATTTTGGAACTGCTATTTTGACTTAATTCACACTCAACATATTGATTGGATTTTCCGAAGTGGTTTTGTTTATAGCATCCTGACTTTGCATTATTTGATGTAAATAATGTGTACTCATTATCTTTAAAAGCGTGAAACTCAACTTCAAAATTATTTTCTTCAACATATTTTCTAAAAGTATTATATTCTTCTCTTTTCATACTAACTTCAAGTTCTTTATTGTATTCATTTAAATTCTCATATACAACTCTTTCAAGCGATACAAACATATAGAATAATAATACAATATTCAGCATAAATAGTAGGAAAAAAACTGAAATTTTCTTTTTTTTCATATATTCCCTCTTTTTAAAAAAATACTGTAGAAATATAATAAACTACAGCATTTTAAAATTAGTGTGAGTATTTGGCACCTTTCCCATTTACTCTTAAATCAGCTTTCACCCAATACCCCATACGTGATTCTTTATATTCGCTTGCACCATCACCTCTAACAACTTTAGCTTTAGACAGCCAAGCAACTGTTGGCCACTCAGATGTTACTGTATATTCATTTACATACTTATAAGAAATCCCATGTTTCTTTACATATTTGTGCCCAGCATGAGTACTTGAATAATCCCCAATCGCATTGACCTTACTGTCAAATGGCACAGACAAACTAAACATAACTGATAATAATGGTACAATAATTAAAAATTTTTTCATTTTAATCTCCATACTTTTTAAAGAAGTATAACTTATAGTATATATATATATATATATATTACTACATAGCAATATAATTGTCAACACTACTATTAAACAATGTATAAAATAATTACTGATATACAATATATGTAACAGTTAATTAATAATAATTAAAAAAAAGAAACTTCTCTTCAAACTAAGAAATTTCTTAAATTACTGACATTAACATTGCATCCGATTGAAAATATCTTTTTAGAAACAAATATAACATTATATTCTACTTTCATGCAATCACTCGTATTTTTAACCAAACCTAATTTATCCAATCTTTCATATTTGTTTTTAATACATCAAACTCATCTTCGTCTATTCTTAAAAGTGGCTCCGATAAATTAATACAATGTTTTTTAGTTTTATAATTCATATCCTTTATTGATAAATTTAATCTATCCCCATCACGACCTAGAACCTTAACTAAAATCTTTTCATCAATTTTAACGTAATTGCGTATATTTTTAATATATGTTGAGTCTAATTCTGAAATATGAATCATTCCAGCTATATCATAATTAAGAATTTTAACAAAAACCCCATACTTTTTTATACCAGTTACTTTACCGATTAAAATATCACCAACCTTTATCTCTTCCATACTAACACCCCTTTTAACATGTATTCTATTATATCATATATATGCTATTTTGTCATATTTGCATTAAATTATTGCAGATATCACTTCCACTAAGATTAATTATCATAAACTCGGAATTTTTTTCACATTTTAGTCAAAATACTTGAAAAATAAGATAAATATCAATATAATAATATATAGGTGATGAAAATGATGAAGTTTGATAGTATTTATGAACATGTTGATTATATATTAAATAAGATGAGACCTTACTTACAGGGTGACGGTGGCGACGTTGAACTTGTAGAAGTGAAAGACGGTATTGTTTACGTAAGAATGCTTGGTGCTTGTAGCGGTTGTTCTATGAGTGATGTTACAATTGCAAATGTTATTGAGTTTGCACTAATTGAAGAAGTCCCTGGTATTATAAGGGTAGAGGCCGTTGAATAATATATACAAAAAGTGTTCCAAGACTAAGTCTTAAAACACTTTTTTATTTGTTTATCTTTCTTTAGAACTGTACAATATTGCACCAATAAATCCGCCCCAAATTAGGATCATACAAAATATCATCATTACTATTGCATCTGCACTCATTTTATACTTCCTCCTTTTTAAGTTTCTTTTTACTTTTAGATAGTGTAAGAATAATTGCAAAAACCATTCCTATTCCTACTACTCCCCACCCCCATACATTTAACATATATGATGGATAACCTTCATAAGCAGTTTTAGGATCAATATCAATCAGAACACCATTAATTATAAAGTATACAAGCAGTGCTCCTGTAATAGTTAAAACTACCGCTAAAAACTTTGGATTAACTTTTATTGCACTATATTCATTACCATGCCCAAATAATTCGTATACTTTTTTTCCACTAATAGCCACTGCTACAACTACAAGAGATTGAATTGCACCTGATGTTTGCCAGATATATGTATTAGCAAAATGATCCAAGATATCCAACAAATATAATCCTGCTGGTGTTGCAATCAATAAAGAGAATGCACATAAAACAAACATCATTATTACAACAGTTTTCTTACGATGAACTTCAAATTTCTCAGAAAGCGAAGCAATAACAACTTCCACCAAAGAAATTAATGATGAAATCCCTGCAAATACAAGTGACAAGTAGAATATTACTCCAATTATTGGACCAATTATAGGTGGTAATTGATTTAATACTGTTGGATAAACTACAAATACAAGTCCAGGTCCACCACTTACAACATCATTTACACTACTTCCATTTTGAAGAGCTAAAAATCCTAGAGCAGCGAACACTCCAAATCCCGCTGCTAATTCTACAGAAGCATTTCCAAGCCCCGTAATAATTGCATTAGAATTCAAATCTGTTTTCTTTGGAGTATACGATGCATACGTTAACATAATTCCAGCTGCAATTGATGTAGAAAAGAATACTTGCCCATAGGCAGCTAACCAAATAGACGGATCCTTTAACATCCCCCATTGCGGTTTGAAAAACTGTTGCAGTCCCGCTGTTGCTCCATCAAGAGTTAGTGAGTATATTACTACTAAAGCGTACATCAATAACAGTGTTGGTACCATAATTTTATTAACTTTTTCAATCCCATTTTCAATACCTCTAAACAGTACAAATCCCGTGATTATCCAAACTAGAATAACTAGTCCTACAATTAGTGGATTAAAACCTCCAAGAGCAAATGCCGAACTAGGAACATCTGGAAGATTTAGAAAATCATTATAAAATGCTGCTTCCGTGTTGCTACCCCAACCAAGTGTAAATGCTTGAAAAAGATAATAAATTAACCACCCAATTAAAGCAGAATAGAATACTGGTACGACAATACATATAAATGTTTGAACCCATCCGACAATTTCTAATTTTGGGTGCAACTTTTTAAAAATTGCTGGTGCACTACATCTAAATTTATTACCTAGATTAAATTCAAGAATTAATATCGGTATTCCGGCCGTTAATAAAGCTACTATATAGGGAATTAAAAATGCTCCCCCTCCATTTGAATAAGCGACAACGGGGTATCTCCATATATTACCAAGTCCAATTGCACTTCCCATTGCTGCAAGTATAAATCCCCATCTAGATTTAAACCCGTCTGAAACTTTTTTCTCCTTCTTCATATTTTACCTCCATATTTGTGAATTATTAACATTGTATCAAATCAAAAAATATATTTCAACACTTTCATGCACATTTTTGCCACAAAGTGTCAATTTTTTGTAATTACACAGTGCTAGTTCTATGCTTCACAAATTTTGCTTGTTTTATTTAAATATTGCTCATTTTTTAACAAATATATATAATCAAATCTATTAATATTGATATTCATCTGTGATATAATATACTGGGCGGTGATCTATATGAAAAAAAATAGGAACATTATAATCCTTTCCATATTTGGTTTCTTACTATATTCTGTATTAAATTTTGGCCATCCTGTAACACCCGCTTTTTTAGATAATAACAATATTGATGAAAGATATTTTGGAATTCTATTTTCATCAATGGCTTTCTCTCTTACTTTATTTTCTCCATTTTGGGGTAATAAAGGCGATAGTTATGGAAGAAAATATATTATATCAATCGGTATCATTGGATATGGTATTGGACAATTACTATTTGGATATGGAAATAATATTTTAATAATTCTAATTGGGAGAGTTGTTTCAGGTGTATTTGCAGCTGGAATATTTAGCAATTTAATCGCTTCATTTTCTGAAGTTTCAAATGATCAAACTAGAAGTAGAAACATCTCAATAATCACTTCAATTAGTATGTTAGCTGCTGCCATTGGTTACTACCTCGGTGGAAAACTTGGAATGATTTTTTCTCCTTCCACTACACTTATTATCCAAGGATATTTAGCTATAATTATTGGCCTATCAATTCTAATATTATATCCTAAAACCGCAGTTGTTCAAACAAGACGAAAAAGTTTCATTAAAAATTTGTCCCTTGTAAAAACTATTGATGAACATATTATATATTTTATGATTGTTGTATTACTATGGACTTTTGCTAAGAATAATGTTTCCAAATATTTTGATGTGTTTTTAAATAATCTTGGGTTTACTAGTGTTGAGATTGGAACATTTATTATGATTACTGGAATTGTAGGAGCATTATTGACAATGATTTTTATTCCCTATTTAACAAAAAAGATTGAACTATTAAAATTACTGAAATTTATACTGATTTTAATAATCATAACCTTAGTTTTAACATTTGCAATTCCTAATAGAACTTTCTTGTTTATATCGTATATTGTTAATTCTTCTCTAACAGTTATGTACTTAACAGTGGAACAAACATATATATCAAAAAATATTAAAACTAACTATGGTGCAATTATTGGCGTTCGTGAATCATTTAAAGCTATAGGATTAGTAAGTGGTCCACTCATCGTCACTATGATTTTTAATGAAATAAATAGTTATGTATTTTACTTCAATTCACTAATGTTTTTATTAGCATTAATTATTTTAAGTATATTTATAAATATACGAAAAAATAATTAAACTATTTAGTTTAATTATTTACTATCCCAACAATACCCTATTCCTCTAACTGTCTTAATTGACGAAACCCCAAGTTTTTTTCTGAGCTTTGAAACATATACATCAATCTCTCTATTTTCAAAATCATTTAAGTTATTTCCCCAAACTGTTTTTTCTATTTCTTTTCTTGATAATGTTATATCTTTATTTGAAATAAGCAGTTTGAGTAGTAAAAATTCT
This sequence comes from Bacilli bacterium, assembly GCA_047975285.1. Taxonomy (GTDB): domain Bacteria; phylum Bacillota_I; class Bacilli_A; order JBKEDG01; family JBKEDG01; genus JBKEDG01. The sequence goes on from JBKEDG010000064.1 coordinate 8,710, forward strand.
GTACTCGAGAGGCTAATAGATATACCTTCTTTTGTTACAGAACTAGTTTCAAAGTCAACAATTATATTTGTAATACTATCGTATGCTTTTGTTTTAGAATCATTTTCAATACTGTTAAGAATTTGTCCCAATTGTAGTAAAAAAACGTTCTCACCGCTACTAAAGTTTATTAATTCACCCGTACCATATTTATAAATGTTCTCCTCAAGTTCATAGTTATTATTATGAATAAATACAAGCTTAACATACCTATTATCTAACTCAATTAATTTAACAAATAAATTTACAGATATATCACTAAAATCATTGTAAATTAATATTAGTTTATAGTTATTGTTCTTGTTTTTTAAAAAAACATCATACATATTTTCAGCTACAGTCATATTATATTTATCTTCTTCAAAATATTTATGTAAAAATTCTAAATTCATAGTACTAGTATTGAAAAACAATACATCAATCATATTTTCACATCCTTTATATATTAATCATACTATAAACTACCTTGTTATATTACATACGTTTTGTTAACATTGTTTAAATATTTTATAGAAAACAATATAAAAAAAGAAGCCAATTGGCTCCTTTTAAACTAATTCAAGAATTACAACCTCTGCATCATCACCACGACGATTATCTAACTTAATGATACGAGTGTATCCTCCCTGACGCTCTTTATACCTTGGTGCTACATCATCAAATAATCTTTGAAGTGCAGTCTTGTCTTCAGACTTGATATCAACATTCATTAAAATCGATGCTGCTTTTCTTCTTGATGCTAAATCTCCTTTTTTACCTAATGTTACTAATTTATCAACTAATCTTTGTGTCTCTTTAGCACGATGAAAAGTTGTTTCAATACTATCATTAGTAATTACATCAGTAGCAAGATTTCTAAGCATTGATTTTCTATGAGCACTTGAACGTCCTAATTTACGGTATCCCATCTTAAGATCCTCCTTATTCTATTCTTCTATTTTAAGTGATAAATCCAATTCTTCTAGACTTGAAATTACATCATTCAATGACTTCTTCCCTAGATTCTTTACTTTTATCATTTCACTCTCAGTTTTCTTAGTTAAATCATGAACTGTATGAATATCTGCACGCTTTAAACAATTATATGCACGAACTGATAAATTTAAATTTTCAATTGGCGTTTCCAAAACTTTTTCTTTTAAAGTCTCTTCTTTTTCAACCATAATATCTCCAATATTAGAAATATTATTAATGTCTTTTATAATGTCTAAGTGCTCTACAAGAACTTTACTTCCTAAAGAAAGAGCTTCTTCTGGATTTAAACTTCCATCTGTATAAATTTCCATAATTAACTTGTCAAAGTTTCCGTCTTGACCAACACGAGTTTTTTCAACATTATACGCCACCTTTTTCACTGGAGTATAAATTGAATCAATTGCAAGAACTCCAATTACATGTGTACTTGGTTTATTATCGACACTAGGAACATAACCTCTACCAACACAAGCTGTTATTTCCATGGCTAATGTCCCATTTTTTGAAAGCGTAGCAATGTGCTGATCTGGATTAACTATTTCAACATCCGAATCACATTCAATATCTGCAGCAGTTACTACACCTTCCGTTGAAACATTCAATGTCATTACTTTTTCTTCATCCGAATCAATTTTTAGAATTACTTGTTTAAGATTTAAAATGATTTGTGTCACATCTTCTAAAACACCATCTAAAGTTTGAAATTCGTGCAAAATACCTTCTATCTTAACATTTTTTATCGCTGCTCCTGGAAGTGAAGAAATCATAATTCTTCTTAGTGCATTACCAAGAGTAATCCCAATACCTCTTTCAAGAGGCTCAATAACAAATTTCCCGTAGAATCTATCTTCTATGTACTCTTCTACTTTAAAACTTGGTTTTCTAAATTGAATCATACTTGTCCTCCTTCATTAATTTATTATCCACGAGGGCGTTTAGGTGGACGGCAACCATTATGTGGAACTGGCGTAACATCTCTTATAGACTTAACTTCTAAACCAGTAACAGAAAGTTGTCTAATTGCAGCTTCACGACCTGGTCCAGGACCTTTTACACTTACATCAACTGCCTTTACACCATGCTCCATTGCTGACTTTGCCGCAGCTTCTGCAACAATACCAGCAGCATATGGTGTAGATTTACGACTTCCCTTAAATCCACAAGATCCAGCAGACGACCATGAAATTGCTTGACCTGATTCATCAGTAATCGTAATAATTGTATTGTTAAAAGTTGAGTGAATATGAGCTACACCATTAGGTATATTCTTTTTCACTTTACGTTTTCTTGTAACTTTACGAGCCATAGTAGACCTCCTTTATCTTTTTATTTTTTCTTATTTGCAACAGTACGTTTTGGACCTTTTCTTGTACGCGAATTGTTTTTAGTATTTTGTCCTCTTACAGGCAAACCTTTACGATGACGCATTCCACGATAACAAGCAATTTCCATTAAACGCTTAATATTCAAACTATGCTCTCTTCTTAAATCTCCTTCGATTGCAAAGTTCCCTACAGCACTACGAATATCATTTAATTGATCTTCGTTTAAATCTTTTACCCTAATATTTTCATCAATATTAGCCTCTGCTAAAACTTTTTTAGCAGTATTTTTTCCAATTCCAAATATATATGTTAGTGATACAACCACACGCTTATCACGTGGTATATCAACACCAGCTATACGAGCCATACTCTACCTCCTTTAACCTTGTCTTTGCTTATGCTTTGGATTGCTACAGATTACCATAACTCTCCCTTTTCTTCTAATTACTCTACATTTGTCACAAATCGGTTTTACTGATGGTCTTACCTTCATAACCAAAACCTCCTTTTTTAACCTATTCTATATGTTATACGCCCACGTGTTAAATCATAAGGGCTTAATTCTAATTTTACTTTATCACCTGGTAGAATGCGAATGTAGTTCATTCGGATTTTACCAGAAACGTGAGCTAATACTACATGCCCATTATCTAATTTTACTTTGAACTTTGCTCCAGGTAAATTCTCAATTACCTCTGCTTCAACTTCAATTACATCTTGCTTAGCCATTCTTTCCCTCCATCTTTGTCGTTAATATATCATAACCTGTGTTAGTGACCACTATAGTGTGTTCATAATGAGCAGATTGTTTACCATCTAATGTTTTAACCGTCCACCCATCAGCTTCTATCCCAATATTAGCAGTTCCTAAATTCAGCATTGGCTCTATTGCCAAAGTCATCCCTGGCTTTAATTTTGCACCTGTGTCTTTTTTTCCATAATTGGGAATATGTGGATCTTCATGTAATTTAGAACCTACTCCATGACCTGTAAGTTCTTTTACAACTCCCAAATTGTGTTCTTTTGCAAATACACCAATCGCATGACTTATATCACCAATTCTGTTACCAGGTTTAACTTGCTCTAACCCAACAAATAAAGCTTCCTTAGTCAGATCTAATAGTCTCTTAGTTTCAATATCAACTTTACCAACTTCGTAAGTCCAAGCACTATCACCATGATAACCTTGATAACAAGCTCCAATATCTATGCTAATAATATCTCCGTCTTTTAACTTATAATCACTTGGTATTCCATGTACAACTTCATCATTAACTGATGTACAAAGTGTAGATGGAAATCCACCATACCCTTTAAACGAAGGAGTAGCATCACATGATACAATATAATCGTACGCGATTTTATCAAGTTCTCGTGTTGTAATTCCAACACAAATTCTCTTCTTTAATTGTTGATGTGTTTCATACACAATTTCTCCTGCACGTCTCATCAATTCAATCTCACGGTTTGACTTAATAACAATCACTACTTTAACGCTCCAAAGATAGTATCAATATTAGCTGTTACAATTTCTTTTTCTAAACTTGCATCTACTTCATATAATTTCCCCTGATTCTTATAATAATCAATTAGGGGAAGAGTGTTGTTGAAAAATTCATTTAGGCGCGTTTTTACACCTGCTTCATTATCATCATTTCTTTGATACAACTCTCCATTACATTCATCACAGATCCCATCAATTTTGGGGCGATTAAACATCACATGGAAACTTGCTCCACACGATTTACAAACTCTACGCCCTGTTAATCTTTCCATTAATAGTTCAGTGTCAATACTAAAGTATATCACCGCATCTATTTCTACATTTAAATTATCCAAAAGTTTTGCTTGATTAATAGTTCTTGGATACCCATCAAGCAGACAACCCTTGTCTTTAACATTAGATATTGCTTCTTCAACAATAGATAATGTCAATTCATCAGAAACTAAATCACCTGCTTCAAGAATTGAACTAACTTGTTTCCCTAATTCAGTCTGATTCTTAATTGCATTTCTAAACAAATCCCCTGTAGAGATATGTACCAAGTTGTACTTATCTTTTATACTAAAGGCTTGCGTTCCTTTTCCAGACCCAGCTGGTCCTATTAAAATCACATTCATTATTTAGTCACATACCCTTCATAACCATATCCAACTAACTGTTGTTCAATTTGTCTAATAATTTCAAGTGAAACACCCACAACAATTAAAAGTGATGTACCACCCAATCTAACACTATCTGGCATTGATGTGAAGTTAGCAAACAAAATTGGAAGCCCCGCAATTACTGCTAAAAAAATTGAGCCAAAAAATGTTAATCGATATAATATTTTAGTGAAATGTTTCGTTGTTTCTTCCCCAGGTCTAATTCCTGGTACATATGCTCCCGACTTTTGTAAGTTCTCAGATAAAGTCTCTGGATTAACTTGAATAAACGTATAAAAATATGCAAATGCTACAATTAATATGATATATAGTATAAACCCATATAAAGTTGTATAATCTAAATATTTTTCAATCCATTCAACTGCTGGAGAAACATCTTTCACCCAATACGATGCAATAGAAGTAATTACTAATGGCGCCCCTAATATTGCTGTTGCAAATATAACTGGAATAACTCCTGCCGAGTTTATTTTTAATGGAATGAAGTTTCTTCCACCACCATTATACGCACTTGAACTTCTATTAGAATATTGAATAGCAACACGTCTTACACCTTCTTGTACATAAACAACAACGATTATTATAAGTACATACAATAGTATAAATAGTGCAAACTTACCAATACCAAGTAACGACTCTTGTGTAGTTCCACCTACATACAATGTATTAAATGCATCTTTCATCATTATCGGAAACCCTGATACAATTCCCACCATAATAATAACTGATACACCGTTTCCTACACCACGGTTAGTGATTTGGTCACCAATCCATAAGACAAAAGCAGTACCCGCTGTAAGAGTTAAGATAATCAACATATATGATAGCGCCGAAGTATCTTCAACAACACCATATGATTTATCAAATAATAGTGCGTAACTAAATCCCTGCACAACAGCAAGAACTATGGCACAATATCTTGTTATTTGACTTAACTTTTTTTTACCAACTTCACCCTCTTGAGAAAGTCTTGTCAACACTGGTAAAACATCCATACTTAATAATTGAATAACAATTGATGCGGTAATATAAGGCTGAACACCTAAAGCAAATATTGACACATTAGCAAGAGCATTACCACTCATTAAATTAAGTAGCCCAAATATTCCACCACCATCAGTTGTAATAGGTGTAGTTCCTGGCACCTGAATTGTTTTTCCAACTAAATAAAGAGCAATCATTGCCAAAGTGAATATTATTTTATTACGAAGTGCAATATTTTTAACATTAAAGATTTGTTTTAATGTAACAAACATATTACTTCACCTCACTAATAGTTCCACCTATTTTCTCAATAGCCTCTTTAGCAGACTTTGAAAATTTATGAGCTTTAACATTTACTTTCTTTTCAAGCGTTCCGTTTCCTAACACTTTAATTCCACTCTTTTGATTCTTAACAATTCCTGATTCTTTTAAAATTTCAGGTGTAACTGTAGCACCATCTTCAAATCTATTTAATAAATCAAGATTAATAACAGCATACTCTTTTCTAGTATAGTTGTTAAACCCACGCTTTGGTAAACGTTGAAACAACGGCGTTTGTCCACCTTCAAAACCAGGTCTTACTCCACCACCACTTCTAGAATTCTGACCTCCATGTCCTCTTCCAGCTGTTTTTCCACTTCCACTTCCATGCCCTCTACCTACACGTTTACGTGTATGTCTAGAACCTTCAGCAGGCTTAAGTTCATGTAATTTCATAATTACACCTCCTCAACTTTTACTAAATGAGAAATAACATTAATCATTCCTCTTGTAGCTTCATTATCTTTTTTTACTACACTCTTATTTAATTTTGTAAGTCCAAGTGCTTCTAGAGTCTTTTTTTGTTTTGGATTTCTTCCAATAACACTTTTATAATATGTAATTTTTAATTCTGCCATTATAAAATCTCCTCTGGACTCTTTCCTCTTAATTCCGCAATTTGCGAAGCAGTTCTTAAACTTTCCAGTCCATTAACTGTTGCTCTTACAATATTAATTGGAGTATTTGAACCTTGAGATTTACTTAAGATATCATGAATTCCAGCTAACTCAAGTACATCACGAACAGGCCCACCAGCAATAATTCCAGTACCTTTTCCAGCAGGTTTTAGGAATACTTTACCTGCACCATGCTTTCCAATAATTTCATGTGGAATTGTTCTTCCATCAACAATTGGAACTTTAATTAAGTTCTTCTTTGCATCTTGAATTGCTTTTTTAATTGCTTCTGGAACTTCTTTAGCTTTCCCAGTTCCAAAACCAACTTGACCTTTTTTATTTCCTACGACTACTAAAGCATTAAAACGCATTCTACGTCCACCCTTAACTACTTTAGTAATTCGACCAATTTTAACAACTTTTTCTTCGAACTCTTTTGGTTCTCTTTGGTCATTACGTTTAGCCATTTCGTTTCCTCC
>JBKEDG010000065.1:0-68174 GCA_047975285.1 Bacilli bacterium
CTGAGTGATTGATATAAAATGTTAGAAAAAATATCTGATAGTGCTTTAATAGAGATATGTGGTACACATTATGCATTTTTGGAACATATTATATATTTTAATATGATAGTAAAGGAGTTTATAAATCATGATTAATATTATAAATACTTTGTTTATAATTATGTTTTTAGTTGAATTTTATAAAAATATGATTATATATCAACAAAATCAATACATAATTAAAAGATATGTAAATTCTTTAATTAGAAAAAGTAATTTTGTTTCTTTAGTTGGTGTTAGTGTTACATTAATCAATTATTTTATATGCAATTTTATTGTTAAAATTATAATGTTATCAATTATTTTAATTATAAGTATTGTTGTAGAACATAATAAGCATTATAAGTTAAGTTTTAAATTTACTCATAGAATGAAACGTTATTTTTTTGTTACCATTATCTTAATATGGATGGTTATGATATTTTATTTAAAAGAATATTCGTTTGTGTTAATTCTATTTAGCAATATTATTGTTATTATTATGCATTATTTTACGTTGCCTATTGAAAATAGTATTAGAAAATTTTACATAAAAAAAGCGAGGAATAAGATAAATAAACTACGTCCTTTTGTGATAGGCATAACTGGAAGTTATGGTAAGACATCTTCTAAAAATATCTTATTTGATATCTTGAAAAGTTCTAAATATGTTTTGCCAACACCAGCTTCATTCAATACTCCAATGGGTTTATCTATTACAATTAACAATGATTTGACTCCACTGCACGAAGTTTTTATTGCAGAAATGGGAGCTTATGTGAGAGGGGAAATCAAGGAAAATTGTGATATTGTTTCTCCAGATATTGGGATTATTACATCTATAGGTACTGCTCATCTGGAAAGTTTTGGTAGTAGAGAAAATATATTAAAAGGTAAATTTGAGTTAGTTGAAAGTTTGAAAGAAAATGGGGTAGCCATTCTTAATGCTGATGATGATTACTTGATGAGTTATGAGATTAAAAGTAAGTGTAAAGTGTTAACTTATAGTATTGATAAAGATAGTGATTTAAAAGCTTATGATCTTGTTATGGGGGTTAAAGGACTAGAATTTTCATTTAATTATGAGGATAAAGAATATCGAGTTAAGTCCAAACTACTTGGTAGACACAATGTTTATAATATTTTATCCTGCCTTCTTGTTAGTATACATTTAGGACTAAATATTGATAAAATAATTTATGCTATTAAAGATGTAAATGTTGTACCTCATAGATTGGAACTTAGGCAGTCATATGGATGCACAATTATTGATGATGCATTTAATTCCAATCCTATTGGTGCAAAAGAGGCCGCAAATGTCTTAGGACAGATGGAAGGATATAGAGTAGCGATGACTCCTGGAATGATTGAACTTGGACAAGATGAATATAAATTAAATAAAGAATTTGCGAGTCAATTAGTTTTGAATTCTGACTTTGTTTACATAGTCGGTAAAAATCGTGCTAAACCATTTATTGACGAGTTTAAGGAACTTGATTTTATAAATTATGAAGTTGTTGCTACTGTTGATGAAGGGTTTAGAAAGTTTTTTTCTATTAAAAAAAATGATAAGGTGCTACTTATAGAAAATGATCTTTCAGATATATACTAAGGAGAAAATGTGGTTTTAATAAGAGATTATAAATTAATAAAAATCAATTATTCAGATGTTGATGCTGTAATGAATTTTTATAGTTTAAATATGATTGATTCACTACAATATCTTGAAAAAATAAATTGTAATAGTTTGATTAAAACTAATAAATATATTGCTGTATTTTATAATAATCAAATTATTGCATTTATTTCATATGATCTTTCTTGTAATAACGAAATAAAATTTGATATTTTACAAACGTATAATTATTTGGATGATTTTTATTATGTAATTGAATACTTTAAAAACAGTCTATATAATAAAAATATTACTAAATTTAAATTTAAGTTAAATTGTTTTAATGATTCAGTTGTAAGTGGATTTTATAGAGTTGGGTTTTATAGTGATGGTAATGTGTTTATTAACGCTAGTTCGTTACTTGTAATAAATGGTAGTCCTACTAATGGAAAATGTAAAAAAATATGTGATGATATTGATAATAAATACAGTAATGTTACGATTATTGATGCGTTTAATTATAATATTAACTCTTGTATAGATTGTAAATACTGTAGTAAAAATAAGTGCGAGTGTTGTTTTGATGATATGAATGATATTTATAGTTTAATTGAACGTGCTACCAATATAGTTGTTGTTTCACCAATATATGTGGGAAGCGTAACTCCACCTTTGTTAGCAATATTTTCTAGGTTACAAATTTATTTTGCAAATAAATTTTTTTTAAAAAATAAGTTTGATTTTCCCCAAAAGCAAGGGTTTGCCATTGTAGTATGTGGTAATGATTGGGAAGGGCAAAAAGATGGTGTTGAGGTAGTTATGAGACATGCATTATATGAAATGAATGCAAATTTTAATTATTATAGCTACATACCAAATAATGATAATAATGGTCATTATAAATTAACTTTATTTTATAAGGAGTTGAGCAAATATGCTAGAGAAAAGAAAACTGAGACTGTATAATTCTCTTTCTAATAAGATTGAAGAATTTAAACCAATAAAGACCGGAGAAGTAAAAATGTATGTTTGTGGTCCTACTGTATATAACTATATTCATATAGGTAATGCAAGACCAGCAATATTTTTTGATGTCGTGTATAGATATTTTACTGCAATACAGTATAATGTAACATATATTAGTAATTTTACGGATATAGATGATAAGATTATAAATCGTGCTATATTAGAAAACGTTAGTGAAGAAGAAATTACCAAAAAATATATTGCAGCATATAACAATGATATATCAAATTTAAATTGCTTGCCAGTTAATATAAGATGCAAGGTTACAGATTATATGGATCAAATTGATACTTTTATAAATAAAATTATAGATAACTCTTATGCTTATAAAGGTGGTAGGGATGTGTATTTTGATGTTTCTAAGTTAAATACTTATGGGGCACTATCAAATAATACTTTGGAAGGATTAAATGCAGGAGAACGTGTTGAAATCAATCAACAAAAAAAACATCCTGCTGATTTTACATTGTGGAAAGAAACAAATAAAGGAATTGTATTTGATAGTAAAAATGGTAAAGGGCGTCCTGGTTGGCATACAGAATGCGTTGTAATGATTAAATCTCTAACAGATGGAATGGTTGATATTCATGGTGGTGGGCAAGACTTGTGTTTTCCTCATCATGAAAATGAGATGGCTCAAAGCATTGTTTATGATAATACAACTTTAGCTAACTATTGGATGCACAACAGAATGCTAAATCTAAATAATGATAAAATGAGTAAATCGTTAGGTAATGTTCTTTTGGTAAAAGATGTACTTGAAAAATATGAGGCAAATGTTGTAAGATTAAGTATGTTACAAACGCATTACCGTAGTATTATTAATTTTAATGATGAATTAATGAAAAACAGTGAGAAATTAAATTCTAAAATATATAATACATATAAAAAAATAAGTTTAGCTAAACAACTTTTAAATAATTATACTGATAATAAAAATTATGAGTATCTGAATTTTTTAGAAGATGATTTTAATACTCCTAATTTAATTACTTATATGTTAGAAATAATAAAGAGCATCAATATTGCTAGTAGAAACAATGAAGATATTACAACTTTTTATACTGAATTTAATGATATTTGTTATGTGCTTGGTTTGAAATATCAATATGCTATTCTTACAGAAGATGATAAAAATATTTATTATGCATGGGAAAATGCAAGAAAAAACAAAGATTTTACTTCTGCTGATGAATATAGGAAAATACTTGAAGATAGAGGAATTATTTAATGTTAGTTTATGGTAAAAACGTTATTTATGAATTACTGATTTCTAATGAAAAAATTCAGTATATAATTATGTCAAAAAAATTTTCTGATGAAAAAATAACTAATTTAATTATAAAAAAAGGAATTAAGATCACTATCAAGGAAAAAAATGATATAGATGATATGTTAGGTACAAATACACAAGGGATAATTGCTAAAATAAATGATTTTCAGTATAAATCTCTTGATGATTGCATTATTAAATTAAAAAATAAGCAATACCCATTATTTATAATGCTAGATCAAATAACAGATATTCATAATTTAGCAAGTATAGTTAGGGTTTGTGAGTGTGTTGGAGTAGATGGTATAATTATTCCAAAAACAAGGAGTGCACAAATTAATGCTGATGTATTTAAGATTTCATCTGGGGCAATATTTAATATAGATATAATACAAGTATCTAACATTAATAACGCTATAAAAAAATTAAAAGAAAATGACTTTTGGATTGTAGGTAGTGATTTACAAACAAATAATTTGTATACTAATGTAGATTATAAGATGAAGATGTGTCTTGTAATTGGTAGTGAAGGCAAAGGGATTAGAGAGTTAACTAGGAAGCATTGCGATTTCTTAGTGAAAATACCAATGGTAGGGAAGATAAATAGTTTAAATGCTAGTGTAGCAACAGGGATATTATGTTATCAAATTTTTAATGATCGTAAGGAGTAATGTAATGGAATATCTTGAAGACTATTTATTAATGCTAGTTCATGAAAAAAATGAAGATGCTGAATATGAAATATACAGTCACTTTGAAAAAACAGTTAAATATAAAGCGTATAAATATAAGTATTTTGCAAGTAAAATAGGATTGGATTTTAAAGATTTAGTCCAAGAAGGATATATTGGATTAAGTCAAAGTATTATTGATTACTCAATTTCGTCTTCTGCCTCCTTTTCTACTTTTGCTTCTCTTTGTATTGAAAGAGAAATTCAAAATGCAGTTATTAAAGCTTCAAGAAAAAAACATTTATATTTAAATGAGTCGATGAGTATAGATGAAGAAACAAAATATGGGGTTACTCATTTAGAGTTAATAAAATCAAAAGACAGCAGCCCAGAAAATATAGTGATTGATAAAATTACAGAACAAGATGAATATAATAAAGTACTAGATTCTTTAACTAAATTAGAAAAAGAAGTTTTTGATTTAAAATATCAAGGATTTACATATATTGAAATTGCTAAAATTATTGATAAAAACCCAAAAGTTGTGGATAATGCTTTACAAAGAATTAAGAAGAAAGCAAAAATAGTGTTTGACTTATAGGAGATTTTATTGTAAAATAGGAATAGACCTATAAAGAGGTGTTTTTATATGCGAAAAAAAATTATATTAGTTTGTAGTGAGTGTTTAAGTAGAAACTATAGTATCTATAAGAGTAACACTGCAGTAAATGACAGATTAGAAATTAAGAAGTATTGTTCTAGATGTAATAAACATACATTACATAAGGAAACTAAATAGTGGAGGAAAATAATGAAAAAGTTAACAAGATTTTTAGCAAATGCTTGGCATGAATTGAAGAGGGTAAAATGGCCTACAGTTCCGCAAGTAGTAAGATATACAATTACAGTTATAACGGTAATAGTATTTTTTGCATTATTTTCTTACTTAGTTCAAATATTAATGGCATTTGTTGTTGATAAGTTATCATAGGAGAAGGTTATGAATGATGGAATAAAAAGTGAGTGGTACGTTGTAAACACTTACTCGGGACATGAAAATAAGGTGAAAACTAACTTAGAAATGCGTAGTGCTTCAATGGGAATGACGGACTATATTTTTAGAGTGATAGTTCCTACCCGTGTTGAAACGGAAATAAAAAATGGTGAGGAAATAAAAAAAGAGCGAAAGTCTTTTCCTGGATATGTGCTAGTTGAAATGATTATGACAGATGACAGTTGGTTTGTAGTTAGAAATACACCTGGGGTAACGGGATTTATTGGTTCATCAGGTGGTGGTGCGAAGCCAATACCTTTATTTCCAGATGAAGTAGATCGTATTTTGGATAATATTGGTGTTGAAAAAGAAGAAGTTGTAACAGACATTGAAATCGGTGATAATGTTCAAATTACTGATGGCGCTTTTAAGGAACTTAATGGTATTGTAGAAGACATTGATAAAGATAAAGATTCGCTAGTAATATCAGTTGATTTATTTGGACAACTTACACCTATTGATGTTGATTATAAGAATGTTGTTAAAGTAAAACCAAGTTATAAAGATATTGATTGGGATTAAGATAGTTTACTATCTTTTTTCTCTTTTTATTTAGGAGGTAAATATGATTAAGAGGTATTCGAGAGAAAAAATTGCTAAAATTTGGACTGATGAAAGTAGATTTAATGCTATGTTAGATGTTGAAATTCTTGCAACTAAAGCATTTGGAGAACTAGGTATTGTTCCACTTTCTGATGTTGAATTAATTGAAAGAAAGGCAAAGTTTAATCTTAATAGAATTAGAGAAATTGAGAATGAGACAAAGCATGATGTTGTTGCATTTACAAGAAGTATAAGTGAAAATCTTGGCGAGGAAAAACGGTGGGTTCATTACGGATTGACAAGTACAGATGTTGTTGATACTGCAAATGGTATTTTGATAAAAAATGCTAATAAAATATTAAGGTGTAATCTTTTGGAATTTATGAATATTTTAAAAGAAATGGCTTTTAAATATAAAAAAACTCCTTGTATTGGAAGAACACATGGTGTCCATGCTGATATCACCTCATTTGGATTAAAATGGACATTGTACTATGATGAATTTAAAAGGCATCTAAAAAGGTTTGACGAAGCTTGTTTTGAAATTGAGTGTGGTAAAATAAGTGGTGCTGTAGGTAATTTTTCAAATGCGCCTTCTTTTATCCAAGATTATGTATGCAAAAATCTTGGATTAGCAAGTGCTAATATATCAACGCAAACTTTACAAAGAGACCGACATGCAAATTATCTATTTATATTGAGTTTAATCGCAACTTCAATTGAAAAAATAGGTTTAGAAATAAGACATTTACAGCGTACAGAGGTTAGAGAGGTGGAAGAGTATTTTTCAAAATCTCAAAAAGGTTCTAGCGCTATGCCGCATAAAAGAAATCCAATTGCAAGTGAAAATATGGCAGGATGTGCTCGGGTTATGAGAGGGTATAGTAGTGCTGCTATGGATAATATTTGTTTATGGCATGAAAGAGATATATCACATTCATCTGCTGAGAGAATTATACTAAGTGATTCAACAATATTATTAGACTATATGTTGAATAGATATAAAAATGTTATTAAAAACTTATCAGTTTTTGAGGAAAGAATGATTAGTAATATTTATTTGACACATGGAGTAATTTTTGCGCAAAGATTTTTGAATGGTCTTGTAAAAAAAGGAGTTTCAAGAGAAGAAGCTTATGCAATTGTGCAACCTATCGCGATGAAATCGTGGCATGAAAGTAAAAATTTTAAGGAATTAATTTTAAAAAGTAATATAACTAAATATATGAATAAAGAGGAAATTGACGACTGTTTCAACTTGAACTATTACTTGAAAAGTGTTGATGAAATTTTTGAGCGTGTATTCAAATAGTAATAATAAAACAAATGGTAAATATTACATTTGTTTTATTATGTATAAAAATTTAATATATATATGTATATAGTGTACTTGACATAGTAAAACAATAATAATACAATAGTAATAGAAAGATATTAGGAGGAAATAGATGGAGACAGTGATTAATCAACCTGTTACTCTTATTTTAGTTATTTTATGTTCTTTATTAATTGGATTTTTAGTTTCTAAATCATTTGAAAATAGAAAAATTCGTAAGACTGGTATTAGTGCACAATCAATACTAGAAAACGCTGAACATGAAGCTGATAAAAGAAAAAGAAATGCTTTAGTTGAAGCTAAAGAAGATATACATCGTTTGAAAATGCAGTCTGATAAAGAAATTAAAGAAAAAAAACAAGAATATTTAGTTTTAGAAGAAAAGCATTTAAAAAGAGAAGAAATAATTTCAAAGCGTGAAGAAAATTTACATAAACGTGAAAGTGTAATAGAAAAACGTGAAGACGAAATTAAAGATAATCAGCATAAAATAATTGAATTAGAGAAAAAAGTTGAAAAAAAATTAGATGAGCAAGAAGAACTTCTACATAGTATTGCAAAACTTTCAAAAAATGAAGCAAAGAAGAAAGTTATGGAAGAAGTAGAAGAGAATATGACTAAAGAAATAGTCAAATACATGAAAGAAGAAGAAGAAAAAGCAAAGAGAAAAGTGGATAAAAAAGCACAAATGTTATTAGCAAATTCTATTCAAAGATATGCAAGTGATGTTACTAATGAAGTGACTGTTACAACAGTTGGTATACCTAATGAAGATGTTAAGGGTAGAATAATAGGACGTGAAGGTAGAAATATTCGTACATTTGAAGCTTTGACAGGAGTAGATTTAATTATTGATGATACGCCTGATGCTGTAGTTTTGAGTGGATATGATCCAATAAGAAGAGAAACTGCAAAGATTGTTTTGGAAAAGCTAATAAAAGAAGGAAGGATTAACCCAACAAGAATTGAAGAAGTTGTTAAGCAAGTTCAAAAAGAAATGGATTCATTTATTATGAATATGGGTGAAGAGGCAGCATTTGAACTTGGCATTGGGAATATTAATTCAGAGATTACTAGACTATTAGGGTGTTTGCACTTTAGAACTAGTTATGGACAAAGTGTATTGCAACATTCAAAAGAAGTAGCGTTCTTGAGTGGACTTTTAGCTGCTGAAATAGGAGAAGATCAGGTTTTGGCAAAAAGAGCAGGGTTATTACATGATATTGGAAAAGCAATTGATCATGAAGCAGAGGGAAGTCACGTTGAGCTTGGAATTGAGTTTGCAAGAAGATATAAAGAAGACGCTACTGTTTTAAATGCGATAGCATCACATCATGGCAATGTAGAGCCTAATTGTGTAATTTCAGTTTTAGTAGCAGCAGCTGATGCACTAAGTGCAGCGAGACCTGGTGCAAGAAGTGATTCTTTGGAAAATTATATAAAAAGATTAGAGCAATTAGAAAAATTAACCGAATCTTTTGATGGAGTTGACTCAGCTTATGCACTTCAAGCAGGAAGAGAAGTCAGAGTTGTTGTTAATCCTAAGGAGATTAATGATGATAGAACATATTTACTAGCAAAAAATATTAAAACAAGTATTGAAGATAATTTACAGTATCCTGGTACTATTAAGGTTGTTGTTGTACGTGAGACAAGAGCTTGTGAAGAAGCGAAGTAACTAAGTAAGTTTAATTAAATTTGTTTTAAATATAAATAATTATTAGGAGGATAAATAAAGTGAATAAGGTAATTTTAAATGGTAATGATCTAACTCTTCAAGAATTCATTAATATTGTTAGATATGATTACAAGGTTGAAATTTGTAGCGAAGCTGCAAAGAAAGTTAAAAGTACAAGAGAATATGTTGAAAAATTAGTTGATGAAGAAAAGGTTGTTTATGGTTTAACAACAGGTTTTGGTAAATTTAGTGATGTATTTATATCTAAAGAAGATGCTGAGGATTTACAAACTAATCTTATCATTTCACATTCATGTGGAGTTGGGACAATTTTAGATGATGAATATTCAAAAGGAATTATGGTTCTTAGAGTTAATGCTTTAGTTAAGGGGCATTCGGGGATTAGATTATCAACAGTTGAAAAATTAGTTGAAATGATTAACTCTAACGTTATACCTCAAGTTCCTGAGCAAGGTAGTCTTGGTGCAAGTGGAGATTTAGCACCACTTTCACACGTGGCACTTGTTATGCTTGGGTTTGGTAGTGCTTCTTACGATGGTGAAGTTTTATCTGGTAAAGATGCGATGAAAGCAGCAGGAATCAATACAATTAGACTTACATCTAAAGAAGGTTTAGCTCTAATTAACGGTACACAAGCAATGACTTCAATTGGTGCGATTACACTTTATGATGCTATAAATTTAATGAAAACGGCGGATATTACTGCAGGATTAACTTTTGAAGCATTAAATGGTATAACTGATGCACTTCGTCCACAGTTACACAATGTTAGACCGCATAGTGGACAAATTAATACTGCATATAATTTGAGAGAAATTTTAAAGAATAGTGAAAGAGTAACTTCACAAGGTGAAGTTAGGGTTCAAGATGCTTATTCTCTTAGATGTACTCCACAAATACACGGTGGAAGTAAAGATGCTTTTGCATATGTATTAGAAAAAGTAAAAATAGAAATGAATGCTGTTACTGACAATCCTGTTATTTTCCCTGAAGATGACATAGCAATATCAGGTGGAAACTTTCATGGACAAATAATGGCGATTGCATTTGATACTTTAGCTATTGCTATTGCTGAAATTGCAAATGTTTCAGAAAGAAGAATAGAGAGATTAGTAAATCCATCTCTAAGTAATCTTCCTGCGTTCTTAACAGAAAATGGTGGATTGCATTCAGGTTTTATGATTTTACAATATAGTGCGGCAAGTTTAGTCTCTGAAAATAAAGCAATTGCTCATCCAGCAAGTGTAGATAGTATTCCTTCTAGTGCAAATCAAGAAGATCACGTATCTATGGGAACAATTGGTGCAAGAAAATCAAGAGATATCTTAAAAAATGCTCAAAAAGTTATAGGAATGGAACTATTAACTGCTGTTCAGGCAATTGATATCCAAAAATCTGATAAAAAACTAGGGAATGGTACACAGATTGGATATAATCATTTAAGAAAAGTATGTGACTATATTTTAGATGATGTAGAAATGCATACGTATATAAATAAGGCAATTAAAGTTGTTGAGTCTAACTCAATTGTTGAGGAATTTGAAAACAAATATGGTAAATTAGAAGGGTAGGAATAATTATGGCAGTTAAAGGATTTAATTACAAACCACAAAAATTTCGTTTCATTGCTCATTATAAAGATGGTAAATGGGACGAGGGACGCTTGAGTGAAGATAGCATGTTACATATTAGTGAATCCAGTACAGCATTACATTACGGACAGCAATGTTTTGAGGGGCTGAAGGCATTTGCTTCTCCATCAGGTAAAGTATCAATTTTTAGACCTGATCTTAATGCAAAAAGAATGAGTGAAAGTTGTGCTAGAGTTTTTATGCCAGAAGTTCCAGAAGAATTGTTCTTAAAGGGGTGCAATGATGTTGTAAAAGCTAACATCGACCTTGTACCTAAATATGGAGATGGAAGTAGTTTATATATTAGACCATTTGTTATAGGTGTTGGAGAGAATCTTGGTGTTAAACCTGCGCCAGAATACTTATTTGTTGTATTTGTTGCTCCTGTTGGTTCATACTTTGCAGATGGATTTAAGCCAGTTAAGTTTTGTACAACTGACTATGATAGAGCAGCAGGAAAAGGAACGGGTAAAGCAAAAGTTGGTGGAAATTATGCGGCAAGTTTGTATCCACATAATGAGGCTGTAAAAAAAGGTTATGCTGATTGTATCTATTTAGATCCGATAAAACATGAAAATATAGAAGAGGTAGGAGCTGCAAACTTCTTTGGAATTACAAAAAACAATGAGTTTGTAACACCTACATCTCCATCAATATTGAATAGTATTACAAAACGTTCATTAATGGAAATCGCTAAAAATGAATTAAATCTTACAGTTTTAGAAAGAGATTGTAAGGTCGATAATTTAGATGAATTTATTGAGACTGGTGCGTGTGGTACAGCAGCAGTTATCACACCGATATCTGTAATTGAACACAATGGAAAAGAGTATCGTTTTACTAAAGATGATGTTGTTGGTGAAAAAGTAAATAAATTGTATGAACTTTTGACTGAGATTCAGTTTGGAAAAAATGAAAAATATTCACACTTGTTATATGAAGTAAAATAGAAAAGAGAATATCATGAAAATAGCTATTGTTGCTATAATTTTAATAATTTTGGTAGTAAGTTTTATTATATTATGGTATGTCAACCACAATACACCCATTCCAAATGAGGCATTTGATAATTTACCAGAATGTAATGGCTGTAGTAATAAATCATGTGGTAATTATAAAAAATAATAATAGAGGATTATCTAATGATAATCCTTTTTATTTTTTTAAATAATAATGCTTTTTTTACTTTAAAAAATATATATTTTTTGTTATAATATAATATATGTGTGGAGGTAAAAGATGCAATATAAAAAAAACAAAAATTATAATTTTAAAACCTCATATATGCCATTTTCAACCAGAGAAATAGAAATTGAATTTAAAAATAATAAACTGTTTTATAATATAGACAATTATAACCATATAATAGATGTAGATAATGAAATTTTTCTACGGAGTAATAATGAAATAGAAATGGTATTTAACTTTCAAGATAAAACTGGATATTTACATCTAGTTGCTAAAGATTATAAACTCCCATTTGAAATTGATGATTATGATTTAAAATATAATAATGAAATATTACACTTGGATTTTACTTATATTCTTGAAGATAAAATCTCAGTTGAAATTAGTATTGCTTAGGAGGAAAAATGATTTATCAAATAAAAAATGAAATAAAGAAAAATGTTCAAAATATAATACAAAAAATATATGACATAGAAGTAGACGTTGTAATTGAAAGACCTAAAACCGTTGAAATGGGTGATATAGCTATACCAGTTTTTACTCTTTCCAAGACACTAAAGAAGTCTCCTGTTTCAATAGCAACTGAAATTGCTAATGAGATTAATAATTTAAAAGTAAGTAAAGTTAATGTTGTAAATGGATACATAAACTTATTTCTAGAAAAAAAATATTATACAAAGTTAATTATAGAAAAAGTAATAAGTGAAGAAAACAATTATGGCAATGGAATTGGAAATGATGATAAAACTGTCCTTGTTGAATATTCATCGCCCAATATTGCAAAGCCTTTTCATATTGGTCACATCAGAACTACATTAATTGGTGCCGCACTATATAATGTATTTAAAAAACGTGGTTATAATACTGTAGGTATTAATCATTTAGGTGATTATGGTACACAATTTGGTAAATTGATTGTTGCAATTAAACTTTGGGGTGATGAAGAAACTATTAGTAAAAATCCAATTCCAGAACTATTAAAATTATATATTAAATTCCATGAGAAAGCTGAAAGTGATAGTGAACTAGATGATGAAGCTAGGAATTGGTTTACTAAATTAGAAAATGGGAATAAAGAAGCGTATGAATTATGGGAATGGATTAGAAATATTAGTTTAAATGAGTTTAATAGAGTGTATGAAATGTTTGGAATTAAGTTTGATTCGTATACAGGAGAAAGTTTTTATTCAGATAAAATGCCTAAAATTCTTGATGAATTAAGAGAAAAACAAATTATTATTGAAGATGAAGGAGCTGAAATTGTTAGGTTAGAAGATTACGGAATGCCTAATGCTTTAATTACAAAGCGTGATGGATCTACTATGTATATTACAAGGGACTTAGCTGCAGCAGACTATCGTCATAAACATTATAATTTTTATAAAAACATTTATGTTGTTGGATATCAACAAGAGTTACACTTTAATCAATGGATGAAAATACATGAATTGATGGGTAATGATTGGGTAAAAGATTGTATTCATATCCCGTTTGGGACTGTTTCTTTAGAAGAAGGTAGTCTATCAACAAGAGCAGGTAGAGTTCTATTTTTAGAAGACGTTTTAAATAAGTCGATTGAAAATTCAAAACTAATTCTTCACGAAAAAAAATCAAATATAATCGATTTTGATAAAGTTAGTAAGCAAATAGGTATTGGAGCAATTGTATTTCAAGAATTATTTATAAACAGAAAAAAAGATTACTCATTTTCTTGGGATAAAACTTTGTCTTTTGAGGGAGAAACAGGGCCGTATATACAATATACTGGAGTAAGAATAAAATCTTTATTGAAGAACTATACAAATGACGAAAAATTAGATTTACATTTTAATGACGTTTCAGTTGAATTATGGAATATAGTTGTTGCATTAATGAATTTTGAAGAAGTTCTTGATTACACAATTGATAAGTATGATCCAAGTCAATTGGCTAAGTACGTATTAGAACTTGCAGGATTCTTTAATAAATATTACGCAAGTAATAAGATTTTTGTTGATGATATTTATCAAAAACAACTTAATTTAATTATTTGCAAAACAGTATTAATTGTATTAGAAGAGGGAAGTAGAATTTTAGGAATAGAGATTCCAAGTGAAATGTAGGAGAATAATATGGATAAGAATCAATCAGCGTTAGAAATAGCAAAACATGTGTTAGAAAAGTCAAGTGTACCTTTAGATATATATAAATTATTTGATGAAGTATCAAAAATCAAAGAATATTCGAAATCTGAAAAAGAAAGTAAGATAGGCCAGTTTTATACTCATTTAACAGTTGATGGGGAATTTGTTATATTATCAGATGGTAAGTGGGGGTTAAGAGTTAATCATCCGTTTGAAGTAGTAAATACTATTTCAACTGATTTTGATTTATTTGATGAAGAAGATCATACAGACGATGATAGTGAGGAGGATTATGATTCGCTTGATGTACTAGTTGTTTCTGATGAAGAAGAAATTGAAACAGATAAAAAGAATATCAAATCTTTAATTGGTTATGAACAAAAAGAAGAAATTTAGGAGGAAAGTATGTTAGTTAATTCGAAAGGTATTTTAAATGAAGCTAAAAAAGGTAATTATGCTGTAGCAAGTTTTAACATTAATAATTTGGAGTGGACTAAAGCTATTTTAACTGCTTGTGAAAACGAAAAGTCACCTGTTATTCTTGGGGTTAGTGAAGGTGCTGCTAAATATATGGGAGGGTTTGTTGCTGTAAATGGTATGGTTCGTGGATTGATTGAATCGATGAATATTACAGTACCTGTAGCTTTACATTTAGATCATGGTACTTCTTTTGACTCATGCAAAAGTGCAATTGATGCTGGATTTACTTCTGTAATGATTGATGCGTCAAAGTTTTGTTTAGATGAAAATATAAAAATTACTAGTGAAGTGGTAAATTACGCAAAAAAATATGATGTTAGTGTTGAAGCAGAATTAGGACATGTTGGTGGGAATGAAGATGGTGTTATTGGTGGAATTTTATATGCTGATAAAGATGAGTGTGTAAAACTTGTTAATGAGGCAAAAATAGATATGTTAGCACCTGCACTTGGAAGCGTTCATGGCCCATACAAGGGAGAACCTAAATTAGGGTTTGAAGAAATGCTAGAGATATCAAAAGCAACTAATATTGGTCTTGTTTTACATGGTGGGAGTGGTATTCCATCTCATCAAATTAAGAAATCAATTGAACTTGGAACTGTAAAAATAAATGTTAATACGGAATTACAGATTGAATTTACCAAAATAGTTAGAGATGTATTAAAAAATGATGATAAGATTTACGACCCAAGAAAGTATATTGGACCAGGTATGCAAGGTTGTATTGATGTTTGTGTTGAAAAAATCCGTCTATTTGGTAGCAATAATAAATCATAGTAATTATGCTTTTCATAGTTATTTTTATATCAGCAGTTATAGCAGCTATAACTGGGATTGGTGGAGGAATAATAATTAGACCAATTCTATCATTAACTGCTATGAACGCTGGGATAGTAAATTTTTATGCGTGTACTGCTATTATATTTTCTACAATTTATTCAATGATTAAAGCATATCAGAGTAAAAAAAAAATTGATTTTGGAGTGATTTTATTTTTATCATTGGGATCATTTTTAGGTGGTTTTATTGGAAATGTCATTACACAGAAAATTATGTTATTGTTAAATGATAGTGTTTTTGTGATTATTCAATCTGTTTTACTGAATGTAACGCTAAGCTTTGTTATTTATATGAGTGTTAAACATATAGAGTTTGAAAGTAAGATTACATCTAAATCACTGACAGTAACAATAGGGTTACTAGTGGGTATTTTATCGGTATTTGTTGGTATAGGTGGCGGAGTTTTAAATGTTATTATACTTGGTGCTTGTTTTAAAATGAGCCGTAAGAGTGCAATTATTACTTCGTTAATAATGGTATTCATCTCGCAAACTACAAATATGTTATTGTTACTTACTTCTAACATCATTAACCATATAAATATAGGTGAACTTGCTATAATTATTGTATGCTCACTTTTGGGTGGTATTATTGGTAAAGAGATATGTAATAAGATATCAAGTGTATTTATTAGTAAAATATTTGTATATATTATTTCTATAGTTTTGGTATTAAATATATTTTTAATTGTAGAAAAACTTAATTAAAGGAGAAATTAATGGAGAATCCAGTTGTAACAATAAAATTTAATGTTGGGGAAATTAAACTTGAACTATTTAATGATGTGCCAAATTCAACAAATAATTTTTTAAATTTAGCAAATGAGGGGTTTTATGATGGATTAAAGATGCATCGTGTTATTCCGGGATTTGTTGCTCAAGGTGGTTGCCCTTTAGGTACAGGAACGGGAGGACCAGGATATAGTATTGATGGGGAATTTTTATCAAATGGTTTTAATAATCCTCACCAACACAATCGTGGAGTTATTGCTTGGGCTAGAAGTGCAGCAAGAAATAGTGCAGGTAGTCAATTCTATATTACACTAGAAAATACCCCACATTTAAATAATGATTATGCTGTATTTGGTAGAGCGATTGATGGTTTAGAAATTCTTGATATTTTTGATGAATATGGATCTAGTACTGGAATTTGCACAAAAGAAATAATTATCGAAAATGTTAGTATTGATTTAAAAGGTAATGTGTTAAATCCAGTTATTAAAGTTAAGTAAAAAAAAGCGATTTTAGAAAAATACTAGAATCGCTTTTTTATGTAAAATTATGTATTTAAAGCATTTTCAAAAATTTCTGTTTCTTTTTCAACATATGCTTGGTTACTTAATAGAATTTCTTCTTTTTCGTCGTTAAAACCTATAATTACAAAATCTAATTTTGAACCTACTTTTAATGATGGTCTTACTTGTGTGTGATTATGAATTTCTTCATTTTTTACGTAGACACTATAATTTTCATCTAACTTTACAAATATACCGCTTCTATAAAATTTACTAACAGGTAGGACTAAATGTTGACCAATAATATATTTCTTTTTAGAAACTTCATATTTACTAGGGTAAATTGCTTTTGTAGATAATTTTATTTTTTTAGTTTGTTCATTTATTGATAATATTTTAAACTCTTGAGTATTACCAACTTTATAATTATCTGTATTTTCTATAAAATCGTGACTTAGTTCACTAATGTGGATAAGACCAATTAAATCTTCTCCAAGTTTAACAAATAAACCATAATCTTCTACTCTTACAATTTCAGCATAGTAAACATCATCAGTATTGTAATTTTTAATTTGCTCCCATGGATCATTTTGTAACTCTTTAATTGAACCAACAACATTTAGACGTTCAGGTTCAACGCGAATAATCTTAAATGTTACTTCCGCTCCTATTTCTGGTAAAATACTATTTTTTGAGTATGATATTTCACTTTTAGGAATAAAACAATCAAAATCATTATAATTTATAATTACACCACTTTTAAGGTGCTTAGTGATTAATCCAGTTTTTGTTTCGCCTTCAATAAATGTTTCAACAAATTTTTCTCTTTGAATCTCCTTCTCTTTGTTGATAATATCTTCACGAGATAATTCGTATAAAATATTTCTTCCATTCTTTATACCAATTATTTTAAAATCGTATTCTTTGCCAATAAAATCATCTCCATTTTTTATGAAAAAAGATTCAAGGTTCTTGACATAACAGACTCCTTTAACACTTTCTTCAAATTCAACGTAAAATTGACCACGGTTAAAAGATATTATTTTACCTTTTACAAGTTCATCAGTACCAATTTTATCTCTCATTTTTAATTGTGATTTTAAACTTTCTACTTTTTGTTCTGATACAATTTTTTCACCTTTAACAACATCTATTACAATTAATTCTACTGCATCTCCAACTTGATGTGTAGAAATTGATTCACTAAATGGTAAAGATGCATCAGTACCAGTATAAATATCAACTAGATATTCATCTTGTCTTACATAAACTATTTCGCCTTTAATTATTTCATTATTCATATTTATTCATCCCTTTCAACATACAAGTTATAACTTGCGCTTTAATATATTATAGCATTTTTTATTAATTTTGCAACTAAAAATAAAGTAAATATATGTATTACTTGAAATTTCAATAAAAATTAAGTTATAATGATTTAGAGGTGATATAATGTTTAATGAAGAAATTATTGATTTACTAATAAATAAAAAATATAAAATTACTAATTTTAGAAAGTGTTTAGTAGATATTTTTTGTGAAAATGAGCATAGTTTGATCTCTGCAAAAATGATAAAGCAAATTCTTAAAGATATGTATAATTATAATGCAAGTTTCGATACAATATATAAGAATCTTGTAATATTTTGTGAATTAAATATAATACATGAAAAAATTATTAATCATGAATCTTATTATGTAATAAGTAAAACATTTGAGGACCATCATCATTTTATATGTCTAAAATGTGGAGAAATGTATGATATTGAGGATTTTTGTACAAACGATTTTTTTGGAGAAAAATTTATAGAGTTTGAAGTTACGGGGCATAATCTTGAAGTATATGGACTCTGTAGTGAATGTAAAAAAATAAAAGATAAATAATAAACTTTATCTTTTATTTTTTTGTAATGTTTTTAGTAGGATAATTTGTAAATTTATCGTTCATAACAACAATATTTGCAAAATTATTTTTAACTAATATATTGGCTGCTTTTTTTGCTGTATGACCACTATTGCAATATATATATATTGGTTTATTAGGAAAAAATTTCTTGTCTGCTCCATTCTTTATTTGACTAATTGTAACATTTCGTGCACCTAATATATGAGATTCATTAAATTTTTCTTTAGATCTTACATCAATTAATTGATGTTTATTTTTAAGTGCATAAAAGTCATTAGCTTTTACATACGTAATGTTTTCTTTTCTAGTTTTTATATTTTTACTAATAATACTGAAAAAAACTAAAATTACAACTATCCATGCCATTAATAAAATTTGACTAGAACCCATTTTCTCACCTCTGTTATACATTATACACTATTTGCATATTAATTTCTATACAATATTGATATATAATAAATTTAATTTAAAATCCATTCTTACTAAATGGAATAATTCGTATATTTGTGCTATAATATTAATATAGTGGAGGTGTAATATATGTTAAATAAAATTAGAGAAGAAATGAAGAGAAATAATATAGAAGTTGTGTTTTTAAATAGTTATGAAAATAATAAGGTGGGAATGAATATTTTTTATGCTACAAATTTTACTGGAAGTAGTTCATCAATTTTAATTTCACATGAATTCGCATACTTTTTAACAGATTTTAGATATCAGAGTACATTAGATAATTTGCGTGATGGGTATGAAGTCGTGATACAAAAGCCAGGGCAATCAATGTTTGATGCTGTTAAAATTTTGCTTGAAAAGCATGGTATAAATAAAGTTTCTATTGATCCCAATATGTATTATAGTGAGATAGTTGCTCTTGAATCAAAATATGGACTGACTATAAATTCGTTTGGAAATATTTTTGATGAATGTAGAAATATAAAAACTGCGGATGAATTAGTTAAAATGAGAAAAGCGTGTGAAATTACTGACAAAGCGTATTCATACTTATTAGAAATTGCAAAGCCTGGAATGAGTGAGTTAGAACTTACGAGTCTTTTAGAAAGAAAGATGGTTGATTTGGGTGCAGAATCTCCAAGTTTTGAGACGATACTTGTTAGTGGAGTAAGTGGAGCACTTCCCCATGGAAAGCCTAGTGAAAAAGTATTAGAAGAAGGAGAACTTGTAACGGTTGATTTTGGTTGTTATTTTGAAAAATATGCTTCAGATATGACAAGAACATTTGCAGTAGGAAAAGTTAGTGAAGAATTAGAAAAAATTTATAACATTGTGCTTGAGGCTCAACTAGCTGGTGTTGCTGCTGTAAAGTCTGGTGCTTTAGCAAGTGAAGTAGATTATGCTGCTCGTAAGATTATTACTGATGCTGGGTATGGTCAATATTTTGGACACGGACTTGGACACGGACTAGGTATAGATGTTCACGAATCTATTAGATTATCTGATAAAAGTGAGCAAGTGCTAAAAGTTGGGAATGTTGTTACAATTGAACCTGGAATTTATATACCTGGACTAGGTGGAGTTAGAATTGAAGATGATGTTATTGTGACTGAAGACGGCTGCGAAATTTTGAATAAGTCTGATAAGACTTTATTGAGTATTTAAGGAGATTTTAATGATAAATGTTAATGACTTTAAAACTGGTGTAACTATTGAGTATGATGGTAATATTTATTCAGTAATTGAATTTCAACATGTTAAACCAGGAAAGGGTAGTGCTTTTGTTCGAACTAAATTAAGAAATATAAGAACAGGTGCTGTTATTGATAATACTTTTAATTCTGGAATTAAAGTAAAAAAAGCCCATATAGAAAAAACTCAGATGCAATATCTATACTTAGATGGCACAGATTATCAATTTATGAATATGGAAACATATGACCAAATTGCTATTCCTACATCCAGTTTAGAATATGAAGGAAAATTTTTAATTGATGGGTCTACTGTAGATGTAATACAGTATGAGAATGAAATTGTAGGAGTTTTACTACCAGATAAAGTAGTTCTTAAAATTGTTGATACACCTCCAGGAGAAAAGGGAAATACTGCAGCTAATGCAACAAAAGAGGCAACTTGCGAAACTGGACTTGTTATTAAAGTTCCTTTATTCATTAATAATGATGAAAAAGTTATTGTATCCACTCAAGATGGTTCTTATGTTTCACGTGCTTAAATAGGAGGTTATATGGAGTATTTTGAGATAGGTAATGGTATTGTTATTAGTAATATTGCTTATGCAACTATAGTATATTATGGTGTTGTAGAAATAGAAGAAGTTTCTACATCTAAGTTTGTTAATAAAGAACTTACAGAACGACAACTTAAACAAATAATCTCGCTTGAACTTAGTGAGTATGGTGTAGAAATCAATGTTAATGTAGGATTAAATTTTGGATGTAATTTTGAAGAAGTGTGCAAAAAAATTCAGTTAAATGTGATTGACATAGTTGAACAGAACGTTGGATACAAACCTGCATGTGTTAATATTCATGTTACAAAAGTTACGGTATGTTAAATATATTTTAGAAAGTTGGGAAATATGTTCAATAGAGTACTTTGTTCACTTATAGGTTCATTTTTAGTTTCAATAGGTATTTCTATTATTGTAATGCTAAATTATGGAATGCCATCTTTTGATACATTTGTTTTAGTGATATCAAAATTACTATCCATAGAATACACAACATCTCTTAGAGTGACGCAGTTTATAATATTTATTGTTTTACTTTGGTTAAAGAAATATTTTAATATTAAATTTAATGAACTATTACTATCAGTTATTTCTGTAATAGTAGTAACATTATTTATTGATTTTGTTTCTATTTATGCTAAAATAATATTTGAAAAAAATTTAATGAGTTTTGTAATTGGATTTATTTTATATTCATATGGTATAACATTATTAGTACAACCAAATTTATTTTTAGCTCCTAATGATAAATTATTAAATGAAATTAGTTTTAAGACAACACATACATACGCTTTTTATAAAGTAGCTGGTGATATATTGTTACTAATTATTTCATTAATTGTCATTTGGAATATGAACTATAATATTAGTGTATCATTTGTTTCAATATTTCTGACATTTTTTACTGGAATTTTTGTAGGAATATTTTCAAAAATGAATAGAACACTTTTAAAAAAATTTAAATTATTTCTAAAATGAGAGATTTTGGACCGTCAATAAACTTGTTGACGGTTTTTTAAATATATAATTGTTCGTAATAATTAGTCTTGATTAATTTTTAGGTTTTTATTTTAAATAATATTGTTTTTACATTTATCAAATTTAAGTTGTACATTATTAATCTTGACTATCTTCGCTTTGAAAATAAGGAAATATTTAATATGTATTTGATACCGTGATAGGCATTTTAAGTACACGTAACAGTTGTTGAAGAAAGTATTATTCATTTATAGATTGAATTTCATTAAATACAGTTTGCATTATTAAAAAGAAAATGATGCATTAAATTCATTATAAATCGATATATAAGTTCTACCATTCTTTATAAAGAAGAGTTTTATATGCTAACATATTTAAAAATATGTGATATATTTGCAACATTAGAGAGGTATGGATTTAGTGAATACGATAAAAATAATTATAAAAGCCGTATAACATGCTTATAGGGTCTTAAACACGAAATATTTAATGAGGTAGCACAAATATCTAACAAAGAAACAAACACTACTATATAGGTATATAAGATGATTGTAAATAATTATTACAATTCTGTAAGTGATACTATAAACTTAATAGTTTGTAGCAAGTGGTGAAAGCGTTTATAAGCCTGCTGGAGTAGTTAGAGAGCAGTTTAATATTAGTAAATATCAAACTGAAAGGCTTGTGCGAACTGAAAAAAATATTTTCATAATGAAGCAGAACATAAGTAGTATACAGATTTAGGTATAGAACAGTATGTGTTTATGGCTCATATAGATTTTAAAACAAGTATAATATGTCAAAGTTTAAGCGAAAAGAAGTTACAAAGTTAGTGAAGAAGAAGTTGGTGTTAATTATCTACCTATGCACCCAAATTGCAGAAGCACAACACGCGCTTATTTTGGCAGAAAGGTATGGGGTAGCAACATACAGTGCCGCCGCAAGATTTGGCGGTACAATGACTGATACAATAAACGAGGAAAGCGTGACTGCAAGACCTCTCATGTCACAGAAAATGATGTGAAAGAAAAATTCTTATTGGCATTTAACAAACTGGCAGAGAACAGAAATAGCTTAATTGAAGATTGCAGGCTAGCACAAAAAGTGTTTTGTGACTTAACGAAGATTGACGCTGAGATTATGGAACTGGAACGTGAGATTGAGATTGTGGAGGAACTTTCACTTAAGGCGATTAACGAAAATGCTCGTCAAGCCATCGACCAGTCGGAATGGGTGAAGCGAAACGGGATATATCTGATCTGAAACGCCACGATAAAGCTACAAAGCGGATACTGGAATTGGATATACTGAAAAAGGAGCATGTGGGCAAATCTAAGAAGCTAGAGATGTTCATCCACGGATTAGAACAGAAAGAACAAATGATCACCGAGTTTGACGAGGAATTATGGTCGGCAGTGTTAGAAAGTATTGTTGTAGGTGTTGACGGAAATATGACATTTCGTTTTAAAGATGGAGCGGAGATTACAGGTGAATAATGATTGTCCAAAAGGCTCGCAGGGCATTACGCTTTGCGGGCCTTTTTTCACGTTTGCATCCTATCGTTAATTTTGTACACGGCAAGGGTAAGTTTCAACAATTTCCCTATCTTTTAACGATTACTCGGTTTTCAAGGGCAGATGGTGTGCATTTTATCATCACAGTGTACAGTTAGGAGGAAAGCTGACCTTTTTGACCATGAGATTTTTTGCTTAAAAACGCTCATTTATGAGCATAAATATAAGAAGCATTAAGTTCTGACCAGAACACCCGTCACATAAAAATACGCATCTGGTCAGTAAATCTCCTAATAAATAAGGATTTTTGGCACTTTTGCCCAGATGACCACAAAAAACGTTGCTGTTAACTCTACATGTATATATATTTTGTATACTTTTATATACATAATAGTATTTTTAAGTGGTCTTGTGGTCAATATGTAATTTATAATACTTTTCCCTTGATAAATGAGGCTTTTTGTTCGCCCACAACTCTGTCCACATCCCGTTTTTCGTCTAGTCAAAAACGTAATATTGTGGACAGGATTTCTTATTTTGGTCTTTTTTAGGGTCATTTTTAGCCCTATTAAATTTCTGTCAGTTTGGAGAGCGAAGCTCTTCAAACATAAAAAATCAATCACATACACCCCAACTCAATTTGTACATTGATTAATTTTGACTATCCTTCTTGGAGCGGAGCGACAAGCACATATTGTTCCTTTGTCGACATCACAGCCGTTTTAGGTGCACAAAAAGCCGCAGACGAGGATTTTACTCATCCGCGTCTTTTATATATACTAAAACACATTTTACAGCGTTAAATAGAAAAAAGATGCTATGACGCATCCTCAAATCTATATACAAACGCAAACACATTCTTTGTAAAGAAAAGTTCAACGCTACCTCTTTTGGTGGAGATGACGGGGATCGAACCCGTGTCCAAAATTAACTCCCATACTATTTTCTACAAGTTTAGAACACTTATAATTTTCACTTAAATTAAAGCAAATGTTCAAACAATAAAAAAAGTTATCCTATAATTTTCACTATGAATTCTAGGAAATAGACATAGTATACTCTACAAATATGACATTAATTACAACCGTAGAGTAATTGTAATTAATGGTCAGCATTAATTATGCTGCAAATGAATAATTTCTGTTTCCAGATATTGTTTGTTTGATAATTACGTTATCAATCGACTTGCTTATAATACTTTGTTAATCCTGTCAAAGCCAAAACATCCCCAGTACAATAATATTTTACCATAAATGACATATTATTGCAAAACCTATAATAGTTATAAATAAATTAAAATTATTTTCCTGTGATTATATAGTGAATTAGAGTGATTTTTAACGATTGTTTTGATAATTATTTTATAAATTCGTGTGTATTTATTTCTGAATGCTATATCCATTTAGTACAAAAATATAAATTTTAATGACCGATTTAATTAAGTAAACCAAAAGTTCTCTTTTGAATTTTGTTATGAATATTATGCCACTTATGTAATTGGGCTACAATCTATTTGATAATACTAAAATTTTATGCCTTATACTTCTGTGTGTAAACTGCAATTATATTTTTAAATTTAAGTATACTGTATAGCATTTTAATGTTGCGAATATAATCTTTCCTCTAGGATTTGGCAATAAATTGATTAAAATTCTAATAAAGATAAATTCATTATAATTGTAAATATATTTATATTCTCAATCTTATGTGAATCATTAATTGTAAACGAGATATATTAAATTTTATCAAAAGTTTAAGAAATACGAAATCTACAAATTTTATTAATTATTGGTTCTTAAAACTTTAAATATAATTATAGTTAAACCTATTCTGTTATGAAATATCACTGCAAAATGGTGTTGTATTTTAACTACACATAATTTTAAATATTGTTCAAAATAATATTGACAATTTTATTAATATAATATAATATATATATATATATATATATATATATACTATAAGTTATACTTCTTAAAAAAGTATGGAGAAAAAATGAAGAATATCATTAAAGTAGTTTTTTTATTTAATTTTGTATCAATATTATTTACAAATAATATTGTATCTGTTTTTAGTGAAAGTAAAGAACTTAATGCTGCAACTAATACTAGAACTTATTATCCATTTGGTAAAAGTGCAGGAT
Source organism: Bacilli bacterium (assembly GCA_047975285.1). Lineage (GTDB taxonomy): Bacteria > Bacillota_I > Bacilli_A > JBKEDG01 > JBKEDG01 > JBKEDG01. The sequence goes on from JBKEDG010000065.1 coordinate 25,476, forward strand.
GGTTTGCTTATACACAAGGTACAAACACAAAATGGATAGATGAATATGTCTCTTATTCAAATACACAGTGGAATTACCATTATGCATCTGTAAAAGATAGTAAGGGGAGAAAACAGTGTAAAGGAAACGAAAGTAAATACTCAATTGGTGTTGAAATTCAAAAAAGATCTGGAACTAAAGGATATTATTATCAAGGATACAAATGTTATAGTGATAGATGGTAGTGTTTAAAAGAGAAATTTATTCTCTTTTTAATTAGGGGGGTATAATGAAAAATACTTTAACAATAACTATTGTTTATATACTATTTAGTATAACTAGTGTTTTAAATTATTCAAATTACAGTTTTGATTCGTTTAATAATTTTAAAGATGAATATTTTTTATCGGATTTAAATTCAGAAAAACTCAAAAAAATTGATGATTTTTGTAATGAAAATGGTATAGGTATAATTTCTAACGCTTCGACAATTAATGTTGATACAAATAAATATTATGTAAATGATGTGTACTATGACGATTATTATGGAGTATTCTTTTTAAATAACGATGTGATTTTAAAAAACTTTAGTGAGTTGAAATTAAAGGATGAATATAAATCGATACAAGTAAAATTTAACAACAACAGAGAATTATTTGAAAATTTTTTAGAAGATATTCAAGTTAGTTTTACAAGTAGCAGTATAATTTTAGAACCATCACAAGACCCATTATTAAACTATTGTATAATATTATTTGTAGTAATTATTTTTCAAATAACATTCTCAAACATAATAAATAAATATAAACAGTTTGGCTTGAAAATCATTAATGGTTATACAAAAAGAGAAATATTTGTAACTGAATTTTGCAAAGGTATATTAAGACACATTACAATATTAATGCTATCGCTAGTATTAATATATGTATATTTTACTGCTTTTAAAGATAGTATTTTGTTTAGAGGATACATTGAATATTTTTTCTCAAAAATACTTATTTACTATATTATTTTCATAGTATCAATAAATTTAATTAATTTATTAATATATAAATTTGATTTTAAATCATTTTTACATAAAGGTAGATACTCTTTTGGTTTGAATTACGTAAACTTTACCTTAAGAAGTTGTATTATAATTTTAACTTTGTTTTTCGTGTTATCAAGTTTAACATATATTAAAGGAATTAAGCAAGCAAAAAATGTAGAAGATGAATGGGAGAAAATAAAGGATTATAGTTATGTTGTACAGATTTATAATATTAATAAGGAATCTACAGAAGAAGAAGAAAAAAAAGCAGTGAATGAGTTTTATGATTTTAATATAAAAAATCATGAAAATGCTTTCTTTATTGAAATGTACGGTGCTACTAATGATAATACATTTATGAAGAACGTTGTTTTTGTAAGTAAAAATTATTTTGATGTTATTGATTTAGGCATTACTAATATGAGTTGTGGTGAAAATTGTATTAATGTTATTTTAAGTGACAAATATATTAAGGACGAAAAGAATATTGAAAATAGAGTAAAAGGGTATTTACAATCTCAGTGCATTTCTGAATATGATATTAAATTTATATACGATGATATTCCTCCAATATATACCTATAATCTAGAGTATAATATAGAAAATAATAATTATCTTAATGATCCTATTATAGTAGTGGAGAATCAAAAAGTGATGACAAAAGGGTTTTATGAAGTTTTAAACTCATATTATTCCAAAAATACTGATTTTGAAAGTGAATATTATGCGGTTGAAAGTAGTGCGTTAGAAATATATAATTTTTATAAAGATAATAATTATAATAAATTTTTTTACCTTATAGTAGGTAGTGTTCTTGCTATAATTTATCTTACAATTATTAGTAGTTATTCAACAAAATATTATATAAATAGTAACTTAAAGAAAATTTCAATATTAAGATTAAACGGTTACAGCAATTTTGATATACATTATGGAATTTATTCCTATTTAATTATACTTTATATTTTATTAGCAGCAGTTGCATATATAATCACAAGAAATGATTTAGAGCTTTTTATGAATTATTCAGTATATATACTAATTTTTGGCTTTTTAGATATATTATATTTAACATACTTAATAATAAAAACTGAATTCAAGGAAATTTCAAGTTTACTTAAAGGAGAACTAATATGATAAAGATTAATAATCTTTTACGAGTTTATGATATGAAACCTGTACTTAATAACATTGATATTGAAATATTAGATGGAGAGTTTGTAGCAATAACAGGAAAAAGTGGTTGTGGGAAAACTACACTTTTGAATATTATCGGTTTAATTGACAACAAATATAGTGGTACATATTACTTTGAAAGTATAAAAAATCCGAACATTATGAGAAAAAGTGGTGCGAATATTTTGAGAAATAGAATTGGATTTATTTTTCAAAATTTTGCTTTGATTGATAACATGACTGTTAAGAAAAATTTTAAAATTGTGGAGAAATATAATAAGTCTGATATAACTATTGAAAAAGCTTTACAACTTGTTGGACTTGAAGATACTATAAATAAAAAAGTTTATAAACTTTCAGGTGGTGAACAGCAAAGAATAGCAATTGCTAAAATTATGTGTAAAGGCTGTGATGTTATATTAGCTGATGAGCCTACAGGAAGTTTGGATAGTAAAAATAGAGATATTGTATTAGATATTCTTGAACAGATGAATCGAGAAGGAAAAACAATTATTGTTGTAACGCACGATCAAAATGTTGTAAAAAGAGCAAGTAGAGAAATCAAATTAGGAGATTAACATGAAAAAAATATTAATAATTGTATTTAGTTTCTTTATAATGTTGACTATTGTATATATAGTAATAAAACAGTTTGATGGAAGAAAAAGTTATTTAAATACTAGTTATACAAACTATTTGTTATCAAATGGATACTCCGATAATGATGGGACAATTGAAAAAAATTTTGATAAATATTTTAATAATATTAGAATTGAAGAATCGCGTCTAGTAAACTATGATTTATTTGTAATTATAGCGAATATGTATGGAGACCCAAATTCAAATAAAGATAAATTAGGGATTACAGCAGTGTATATTCCAAAAAAAGAATTAGCAGAAAATGGTTATTCGCTTACAATGTACTTAGATGAACCAACTAAAATTTATATCAATGATTCTGAATTTATGGGTTGTGTTATTGAAAATGACATTATTGAAGATACGGACTGTATTGAGTTAGCAAACCACCTTAAAGACGAGTTATATTTTAATGATACTTTAGAATTACTTAAACAAGAATATAGTGTTGTGAAAAAATTTGATGAATAAATTGATTGTTAGAAAATGATGTATGTTTCAAATTTTAATAAAATTAAAAATCAAAAATATATTTGTATATTTTTGATACGTTCTTTAAATTTAATAGAATTGTTTAAGTAAAGATATTGAAAATTGAAATAATTTTTATTATTTATTTTTAGAAAGTCAACTGAAATAGTAATAAATATAGTTTGAATTTAAATGATATTTAGATGTGATCAACGTAATATATTTTTATTATGGTAAGCATTTTCTTTATTATTACTTTTTTTTGCACTTTAGATAAAAATATTATCAATAATAAAAAATTGTGCGTTGTCGAATTAGTTGTTTTAAATTCCAAAGTATTTAAATAATTCTATAACAATTAATGTTATATATTAAATACATTATAAATAAAAAGTTATAAATAAGTGATTCTTCTCTGATTTTAAATATAAACATATTTTTAAACAATCATAACTATGTATAAGTTGAGAATTAACAATAATTATGTTAAAATTATAAATGTATTATCTATGTGATTGGAGATATATTATGAGAAAAGTACTTATTAGAAAACCAATAATTATTATTCAAGTTGCAATTTTATTAATCATAATTACTTGTGCTGTATTTTATGTTAATAGTAATAAAAAATATAGTAAAAATCATGTAAATCAAAGAATTGAATTATTAGAAGCAGTGATTAAAGATGATAAAGATGAAAATAATGCCAAAATATTTATTGAAAAAAAAGGTTATGAAGTATATGCTCCTAGTACTTTTAAAGATAAATATACCTATATTAAAAAATCTAAGGATGTTATTATTAACAAATATGATGATAAAGAGTATTCTAAAGATGTATTTTACTATATAAAAGATTATAGCATAGATAATGATTTAAAAACAAACTTTGTATTTAAAAGTAATACAAAAGATTATGAGTACGGATTTAGTATACATAATAAAATAGCAAATACAATTTTTATTGAAAAAAAAGTTTTTACTGATTGTAGTGTAAATAAATGCATTTCAAATTCTTCTACAATTGAAGTACATTATTTACAATATTTATATGATGTAAAAGCAAATACAATTTCTAATTATAACTTTCCAAAGGAAAATAATTTAGATTTAAAAGATGTAGAGTCTGAAATTAATAAATTCTTTGATGAATTAGTTAGATTATATAAAGATAAATAGACGAAAGTAACAAACTTTATTTATTATGAAAGCGAGGAAATATGTTTAATTACTCAAGTGATAATAAACAATATCATACTCTTAATTATTATTTTAAAGAAAAATTTCATAAAAAAGTATTTAAAGTAAATTTAAATGCAAATTTTACTTGTCCTAATCGTGATGGTTCTAAGGGTGTTGGAGGATGTATATTTTGCAGTAGTCTTGGAAGTGGAGAAACTGCAGGAAATCCTAAAGATGAATTGTCACTCCAATTTGAAAACATAAAAAATGAAAGATTGAAAAAATGGAACGATGCTTATTATGTAGGGTATTTTCAAGCATATACAAATACTTATGGAGACTTTAACAAAATAAAAGAATACTATGAATTGATTTTAAGTCAAAAAGATGTAGTAGGATTGCATATTTCAACTAGAGCTGATTGTATAAGTGACCAAATGCTAGAATATCTTCACGATTTGTCAAAAAGATGTGATTTATGGGTAGAACTAGGATTACAGTCAAGTAATGATAAGACAGCTGAATTATTAAATAGACAACATACATTTAATGATTATTGTTTATGTGTAGAAAAACTTAGGAAACGTAACATCAAAGTTTGCACACACATTATTAATGGGATTTTTTTTGAAACCGAAGCTGATATGATTCAAACGGTGAAGAATGTTGTAGATGTTGGTATAGATGGAATAAAAATTCATATGCTACATGTGATTAAGAATACTAAATTAGAGAATATATATAACGAACTAAAGCCAGATATTATTGGCAGAGATGAATTTGTAAAGATAACTTGTAAACAATTAGAATTAATTCCTGAAGAAGTTGTTATTTTTAGAATAGGTGGAGATGTTTCAAAAGATATGCTCGTTGCACCCCAATGGACATTAAAAAAGTTTATAACATTAAATGAGATTGATAAATATCAAAAGAATAACAATTCTTTTCAGGGTAAATTATACAGAGGAGGTAGTAATGGATAATGTACTACTCTTTTCTAAATCATTATTAGACAAGTATTTAACTAAAGATTGTATCGTTGTTGATGCAACTTGTGGGAATGGAAATGATACATTGTATTTGTGTGAGAAATTCAAATTTGTATATGGGTTTGATATTCAAAAAAAAGCGATAGAGAACACTAGTAAATTACTTGAAAATCATTCAAATTTTAAATTATTTCAAACTTCACATGAAAATATTTGTGAATATGTTGATAGTTGTGACGGCGCTATATTTAATTTAGGCTATCTTCCAAATGCTTCACATAAAGTAATAACAAAATATGATTCCACAATTAAAGCTGTAGAATCATTATTAACAATTATTAAAAAGGGGATTATTGTCTTAGTGGTTTATGTAGCGCATGATGAGGGTGTTGAAGGATTACATTTAGAAAAGTATTTAAATACAATTGACAAGAAATATGATGTAATTAAATATCAATTCATTAATAGAAATAATGCACCATATGTTTTGGCTATAAATATTAAATAGAGGAGAGTATAAAATGGAAAACAAAAAATTATTTGTGATGGATTTAGATGGAACGGCTTTGTTGAATTTTATTACATTACACCCTAGAACGATTGAAGGAGTTAAACATGTTATTAGCAAGGGACATAAGGTTGTTATTGCTACTGGTAGAAGTTTGTGTGCCTGTATTAAATTTTATGATGAATTAAAACTAGATACACCCGCAATCACATCAAATGGATCGGTTTTAACAAATCCTTGCGATGATAAATTTAAAGGGTGGAATCGTTTGGTTAATAAAAATTTAATAGAATATATTTTATAAGATGAAATTATTAATTAAATTCAAAATATTTACTATTATGCTAATAATAAAATTTATTTACATGAATATAATGAAATTATGATTGAAAAATTACTGCAAACTGGTTGTGAAGTAGTCGTTGAAAATTTAACCGGTGATAGTTTAGCAAATTCAATTGCTCTAATTGTCAAGAATGATAAACTTAGTAAAATAAGAGAATGCATAAAAAATAATTTTAAAACTCAAGATTTTAATAGTTGGGATGGTAATTATCATGAATCTTATGTAGAAGTAAATCCAGATGACACTAATAAATGGAATGGAGTAGAAGAAATTGCTAAATATTATAAAATTGATCATAAAAACATATATACTTTTGGGGATGCAGATAATGATTATTATATGATTAAAAATTGTGAGAATAGTGTTGTTATGAAAAACGCTACACATAAATTGAAAAGTGTAGGTAATTATGTGTCTCCACTTAATAATACTGAAGGTGCAGTAGGAGAATTTCTGCTATCAATTGAATATAAGTTTATACTTCTTTTTTTATAAAAGGATATTAATTTTATTCGTTGAATATAGTTATTAAGGAGATGATAAAATGAGTAGAATACGATTAGATATAGAACAAATGTTACAAGTTGCAAATAAGTATGATGGGCAAGTAGAAAATGTTGATAACTTAATTAGAGAACTTGATCGTATGTTAGTTGAATTACAAACATATTGGGAAGGAAGTAGCGCAAATAAGTTTGAAGAGCATTATTTAGAAATAAAGCCTTCAATTTTGAGGTTAAAAGACATTATACTTGAAACAAGTAATATAATAAAGCATACTGCAAATTCTATATTGGAAGTTGACAGAACAATCATTGGATAGGGTAAAAATAGATGTCATCCATAATAACAAGATTTGTAATATTGATTGTCATAATTCAATTTATTTGTCTGAATTATGTGAAGTTTTTAATTCAAATAAAAAATACATATATAGTGTATTTAATGAAGCATTTTTTGAAGTTAATTTGAAACTGTATGAAACAGATATTGTAAGCGGAGATATTGTGTTTTTATGAGTAAAATATTTTTAAGAATTTTAATTGGAGAATATTTATATGAGTACACACTAGAGAATGACAAGAAATTAACAATTAATATAAACGGGTTAAATTTGTATGTATTATTGAAAAATAAAAGAATTATATCAAATTTTATAGATAGATGTTCGTTTAATAAAATTATATATAGCGAAAAATTTTCACTTTTTTATTTAGTAGGAATAAAAGGGGAAAGGTATTATGTTAAACAAGAAGTTTTTAATCTAAGTAGTCTTGTGGATACTAATGATGATATTACAATTAACCTAAAAGAAAGGTATATTAATTTTAATTCACCAATTTATATAGGTAATAAGTTATTTAATAATGGTAATTTATATATAGGTGATAATACAAGTTTTTGCAATGGAATATACAAGTTTTATTTTAAAAATAAAAGAATGTATTTTGACCAAAAAGCTATATATAAGTATAATAAATACTATAAAAATTGTAAAGATGAAAAATATAAATTAAAAATAAATAAGAACTTTCAATATAGCTTCAAGTACAATTATATGTTTGAGAAGTTCCAAAACAACTTAATTAGATATGTTGTACCTCCGCTAATATTAGTCATTATAATGGTAATAATTTCAATATACACTAAAAGACAAAATATGATAATTTTTATGCTTGCTAGTAGCTGTTCTACTGTTTTTGGTTCAACATTCGCATTTTTTAAGCAAAAAAAGAAAGTAGAAACAAATAATACTTATATAAAGCAAAATTATTATTTTGGTGTCTCTAAACTATTCAATGAAATTTTGAATGATTTAGCATACAATTATAAGAATATAAATTTTAATTTAATATCACAAAAAGAATTTATAATTGGATATATTATGAAAAAAGTAAATATTGATATAAATATATCAGAGGAAAAATTGAATGAGGATTTTATTTATAAATATAGTAAACTAGGATTATTTCACGAAGCAATTATGTTAGAATCTTTTTCAGTTATAGGTAAAAATAAAAATATATTCTTGTATAATCTTCTTTTATCAATAGTTAAGCAACGTGAGGATTCTAATTTTGTTTTTATTGGAGAGTACCCTGAATACAATTTTATAAAGAATAAAATATATTTTAATAAAAGTCAAGAATTACCACTTCTTAAAAATAGCACAATAATTACGCAAATCAAGATTGATAATCTCAAGTTTGATAATTGTCATATTATATGTGATGGATTTAATGGACACTTCAACTATTTAGTAGATATAAATAATTTTTTCAAAAATAAAATTTATTTTGATAATAAAATTAATGATTTTTATTGTGCTATCAACATTGATATAAGGAAACTTTATTTAATAGAAAGAAAAATTATATTTGATGGTTACTATAAGAACAAAAAAAATATAAAGATAGGATTAATGCTTAGTGAAGATTATACTCTTGATATAGAAAAAGATGGTCCCCACGTTCTTATTGTAGGTATGACAGGTAGTGGTAAAAGTGTGCTACTTTTACAAATGATTTTACAAATAGCAATAAAGTATAATCCCCAAGAAGCAGTAATAGGGATTATTGATTTTAAGGGAGACTCATTAATTTCTAAGGTTAAATCTCTATGTTCAGTTTCGTCAACGTTTTCTAATTTAAGTGGATCATACACAAATGTTATAAAGGCCTTAAGGTACGAACTAATTTATCGACAAGAACTTTTTAGTAAATATGGAATAAGTGAGTACGATGAAATAAGTGAGTACGATGAAATAAGTGACAAGTTAAAATTACCAAGATTATTCATAATTATTGATGAGTTTGCTGAAGTTAAGAAGGGTGTAATAAATATAATGGAAGAGATTGAATCACTATCAAGGATCGGCAGAAGTTTGGGGTTGTTTTTGATTTTGGCACTTCAAAAATCAGCAGGTATTGTTACTGAGCAATTAAAGAGTAATATTAATTGTAAAATATGCTTAAAAGTCAATTCTTTTCAAGATAGCATTGATATCATATCTGATAAAAGAGCAATGTTTTTTAATGTTCCTGGGCAAGCAACTATATCAATTAATAATAACTGTAAAAATATCAAAATATATAATTGTTTACAACAATATAAAGATGAAATAATAGTTGACAACAAAAATGATTCAAATTCAACAGTAATACAAAAAACAATTGAGAAATTAAATAGTTTAAATAGTAAAACAAATTATGTTATATGGAAAAACTTTCCGCAAAAATCAGAAGAAAATATTCTTTTGAACTTTCCAAATAATAAACTTTTTGTAGTACATCAACGTTCATATGATAATTACATAATAGTTGGGAATAAATCAAGTGGAAAAACACAATTAATAATCTCACTTATAAATGATTTTAGAGGAGTGATTATTTATTTAGGTACTGATTATAGTTTATGTAATAAAGTAGATTTTTTTATTGATGAAACTACACAATTAGAAATATTTATAAATTATGCAAAAAAAACAGCTAATAAAATATATTTTATTCTTGATGGCTATGAACTGTACGATTTTGATCTACTAAATCATTTTGTAGAAGAATGCGTTTACAATAAATATCAGAATATAAAAATTATAGTGAGTTCAATTACTCTTTCTACTAAATTAAGTAGGATAGTCAAATTATTTAATAATAAGTTTTTATTATCAGTAACTGATCCTGCTGAATTTTACAACTTTTTCTATAAGAAGTGGACAGACGTGACTTATAAAAGTGGTGAAGGGGTGTGTTTATATAAAAATAATATTGTAGAATTTAAAAATTATCCTAAAAAATTAAATAAAAAGTTAAAAATAAAATTATTCAAATATAAATATTTATATTTAAGTGATTTTAATGAATTCTTTGCTAAAAATAGTATTATTATTTATGATAAATACAGTTTATATTTAAATGATTTTAAAGACAAGATATATTATAAAAATGTTGATAAATCAGTTTTTGATTCTGATCATTGTATTGTTGTGAATACAAATAAATTTGAATATAATTATAGAAAAATTCATTTAATAGATGGAATGCTGTATGATATTAGAAATAACGAAAACATTATTATATCAAAAAATGTTAGATTCAAATAATTAGCTTTGAGTTTTAAATTTACTATAGCCTAATTTTGAATAAACAATAGAAAAAGTAACAATACAAGAACATTTGTAAAATATTGCACAATTAATCTTGCAAAAACATATAGATAGTTGTATAATAAGAGTGTAGAAATTTTTAAAAATTGTCATTACTTTAAGGGGGTATTATATGGATAATTTGTTAGAAATTGTAAAGTCAATCAATGGAGTATTGTGGGGGCCTCCAATGATGCTTTTACTTACTGGTACTGGTGTTTATATGACAGTGAGATTAAGAGGAGTACAAATAAGAAAAATCGGTACTGCTTTTTCACAAACTTTTGGAGGAATGTTTAAGAAAAAAGAAGACAATGATGATGGAGTTTCATCATTTGCGTCGCTTGCAACTGCAATTGCTGCACAAGTTGGTACTGGTAACTTAGCAGGTGTTGCAACTGCAATCGCTGCAGGAGGACCAGGGGCAATTTTTTGGATGTGGATTTCTGGGTTCTTTGGTATGGCAACAATATTTAGTGAAGCAGTTGTATCACAACAATTTACTGTTGTTGAAGATGGACAAAAGATTGGTGGACCTGCTTATTATATTAAAGGTGCTATCAAAAATAAATTTTTTGGAACATTTTTATCAGTTTTCTTTGCAGTAGCAATTATTTTAGCACTTGGATTAATGGGAAGTGTGGTACAAGCTAACTCAATTGCCGCAGCAGCAAACACAGCTTTTGGTATCCCTAAAGTTGCTGTAGGAGTTTTTGTTGCTATTATTGTATTATTAATTGTAGTGGGAGGAGTTAAACGAATAACTTCAATTGCTGAAAAAGTTGTGCCTATAATGGCTCTATTCTATATTATTGGTTGTATTATTATTATAACAGGAAATTCAAGTCATATAGGTAGTGCATTAAGTAGTATATTTACTAACGCATTTTCTCCTGCTTCTGCAGCTGGTGGTTTTGCTGGAGCGGCAGTTAAGGTGGCTGTTCAAAAAGGTATTGCACGTGGACTTTTCTCAAATGAAGCCGGAATGGGTTCTACTCCACACGCACATGCATTAGCAAATGTAGATCATCCAGTTCAACAAGGATTAGTTGCAACGTTAGGTGTTGTAATTGATACTGGAATTGTTTGCACAATGACTGCAATGGTTATTTTAACATCAGGAGTACTTGAATCAGGATTAGATGGAGCAGAATTAACACAAGCAGCATTTACACAGGGATTTGGTTCGTTTGGTTCTAGTTTTATAGCTATATGTTTATTCTTCTTTGCTCTCACTACAATAATTGGTTGGTACTTCTTTGGAGAAACAAATGTAAAGTTTTTATTCAAGAAAAAAGGACTAATTCCATACAGAATTTTAGTTACTGTTTTATTAATAGTAGGTAGTACTTTAAAAGTTAGCCTTGTATGGGAAATGGCAGATATGTTTAATGCTCTAATGATTCTTCCTAACTTAATTGGATTGCTTGCTTTATCAGGTTTAGTTGTTAAAATACTAAAAGATTATGAGCAAAATTTTGTTAAGAATTTACCTTCAGAGTATGAAAAAAATAAAGCAAAGTAGTAAATCAAATAGATATTAAATAATTAATTATTTAATGTACAGTTAAATGTTAATATTTGATGTATAAAACATCTTAAGTTATATTATATAAGTATAGTATAATTAGAGATGTTTTTTAATTGAAAAAATTAAAAAAGTAAATATAAAATTAAACTATTAATTATATACTTTATTTATTGAGAAGTTGCATATTTTATTTGTAAATGTATAATTTTTTTTTATACAATTACAATTATTAATAAGCTCAATTTATTGCAAATATTTTAAAATAGTTGTATAATTATAAATAACAAATACTTTATATCATATAGTATTTTAATATAGTGTTAGACTATAAAATTATGCGATTGTATAATCAGAGAGGGGAATATATGGATAATTTGTTAGAAATTGTAAAGTCAATCAATGGAATACTTTGGGGACCACCGATGTTAATTTTACTTACGGGTACGGGTATTTATTTGACTTTTATATTAAGAGGAGTACAAATAAGGAAGTTAATTGAAGCTTTTAAACATACTTTTGGAGGTGTTTTTAAGAAAGACAGAGATAATAGTGATGGAATATCATCATTTGGTTCACTTGCAATGGCAATAGCAACGCAAGTAGGTACAGGTAATCTTGCAGGAGTTGCCACAGCAATTGCTGCTGGAGGGCCTGGAGCAGTGTTTTGGATGTGGGTATCTGGCTTTTTTGGAATGGCAACAATTTTTAGTGAGGCTGTTATTTCACAACAATTTACCGTTGAAGAAGATGGACAAAAAATTGGAGGTCCTGCATATTATATCCAAGCAGCAATAAAAAATAAAAAGTTAGCAAGATTTTTATCATTATTTTTTGCAATAGCAATTATTTTGGCACTTGGACTAATGGGAACAGTGGTTCAAGCAAACTCTATTGCAGCATCTTCATATACAGCTTTTGGTATTCCTAAAGTAGTCATGGGTGTTATTATTGCAGTTTTAGTTTTACTTACTGTTGTTGGAGGTGTTAAAAGAATTACTTCAGCAGCAGAAAAAATCGTTCCTGTAATGGCACTGTTTTATATTATTGGATGTTTAATTATTATATTTGGTAATTCAGATGTAATTTTAAGTTCTTTAGAGAGTATATTTGTTAATGCTTTTACACCAGCATCAGCAGCAGGAGGGTTTGCAGGAGCGGCAGTAAAAATAGCTATACAAAAGGGAATAGCGAGAGGCCTGTTCTCTAATGAAGCTGGAATGGGTTCTACTCCGCATGCACACGCATTAGCAGATGTAGATCATCCAGTACAACAAGGATTAGTTGCTACTTTAGGGGTGGTAATTGATACTGGTATTGTTTGTACAATGACTGCACTTGTTATATTAACAACAGGGGTTATTAATACTGGATTAGATGGCACTGAATTAACACAGGCAGCTTTTGAGGTAGGTTTTGGGTCATTTGGAACTATATTTATTGCAATTTGTTTATTCTTCTTTGCATTAACATCAATTGTTGGATGGTATTTCTTTGGAGAAATTAATGTTAAATTTTTATTTAAAGAAAAAGGTTTGATTCCATATAGAACGATAGTAGCTATTCTTCTAGTAATTGGTAGTACATTAAAAGTAAGCCTAGTATGGGAGATGGCTGATATGTTCAATGCTTTAATGATTTTACCTAACTTAATAGCATTATTATCATTATCAGGATTAGTTGTAAAGATTTTAAAAGATTATGAAGATAAATTCGTAAAAAATTTACCGTCAGAATATGGAAAAAAATAAAAAACATAGTTGATTTTATTTCAACTATGTTTTTTATATCATCATATTTTCAAGTTTGTATTTTATTTGATTAACGACCAAACTTAGTTCATCATAAGCTTTATTAAAATGAATAACTTCAAATAATAAATCATATTGTTGGTACAGTGTTTCAATATCATTTTCAATGTTTGAAATAATATCTGATATATTATTTGATTTATATTGCATTTTTATTTGCTGTAGTTCTTTGATTGTTTTGACTATATCATTTGCTTTGCTACAGTTTTGTAAATTTGCTTTAGAGTTTATATAATTTGTATAAACTTGAGAATCTTTAATTTCTTCAATATAAGCATCAAATTCACTTTTTAATTTTTTAAATTTTTCTTCCATATAAACTCCATGTATTAACACGTTCAATTTTAATATCAATTATTTTACCTATATCATTTAGATCTCCCTCAAATAATACAATTTTATTTTGTTCACAATAACCGCTCATAATAGTTTTATTTTTTTTACTTGGTCCATCTACTAAGACTTTTACTATTTTGTTAATATAACCTTCACTTTTTTCACTTGCAAATTTATTAATATATAAATTTAGTTCGTTTAATCTTGACTTTTTTGTTTCTTCTGCAACATTATCAATCATTTTTGCCGCAGGGGTACCACTTCTTTTAGAATATATAAAAGTAAAAGCTGTATCAAATTTACAATGTTTTACAACATCAATCGTATCTTGGAATTGTTGGTCAGTTTCGTTTGGGAAGCCTACAATAATATCAGTACTTATTGCCACATCTGGAATAGAATTTCTAATTTTATCATAAATTTTAATATATTCATCTTTTGTATGTCTTCTACCCATTAATTTTAGGATTTCATTGTTACCTGATTGTAAAGGTAAATGAACATAAGGTAATACATTATCATATTTTTTAATTGTATCAATTAATTTGTCTGTAAAATTCCAAGGGTTAGATGTCATTAATCTAATTCTTTCAACTTTTAACTTAGCTATATCAGAAATTAAATCACTAATGTCGTACGAATCTTCTAAATCAATTCCATATGAATTTACATTTTGTCCAAGGAATGTTATTTCTTTGTAACCATTTTTTATTAGTTTCTTCACCTCAGCAATGATATTATTTTTTCTTCTACTACGTTCACTTCCTCTAGTGTATGGAACAATACAATACGTACAAAATCTATCACAACCATACATAATTGTAACCCAAGCTTTATACTTTGAATTTCTTCTTATTGGAATATCCTCATAAACATTACCTTCCTCACTCCACACTTCAATTATTTGTTCTTTGGAATAAACTGCTTCTTGTAGAAGTATTGGTAAACGATGTATATTATGAGTACCAAACATTAAATCAATTTGTTGATATTTTGTATATATTTGATTTACAGTTTCCTCTTCTTGTGGCATACATCCACATATGCCAATAATTAAATTTGGATTAGTTATTTTTAATTTTTTTAATTCACCAATAAAACCAAAAACTTTATTTTCAGCACCTTCTCTTATAGCACATGTATTTAGTAAAATAATATCAGCGTTCTCATAATTATCAATCTTAGTATAATTTAATTGTTCTAAAATTGCACTAATTTTCTCGCTATCATTTTCATTCATTTGACATCCATAAGTTCTTATATAGTATTTTAAATTTTTGCCAATATTTTTTATGTTTTCATTAATTTGCAAAGAATTATTAATTACATTTGCTTTTTTACTTGAACGTTGTCTTGCTTTACTAATTACTGGTTTTTTAAATATATTATTATCTCTCATTTTATCACCTTAACTAATTATAATATTATAATTGTAGAAAATCAAGTAAAGATAATGTATAATATGAATTAGGGGGAAGTTATGAGAATTATAAAACTATTTTTCAAAAGCAAATTAGAGTTTATATTATACACGTACATATTATTAAGTATAGTTTTACACTTAATTTTTAATTCATATCTTGACAGTGATAGTATGAAAAATATGCATTATTATATTGATGACCCATTATTTACTTTTAACAATTTTTTTGTTTTACTTTTAGAATTATTTACATCAATCTTTACTATTAGTAATAATCAATTTATAGAAAACGCATTAAAATTTGTTTATAATTTAAATACTGATATAATACAGATATTAGAATCACTACCTTTAATAAATGTGTTAGTAGAATCTTTTGATTGGATAATAATGTATATTATATTTATTTTTTTTACAATAGTATTGGCTTTTAAAAAAGTATTTAGTTTATCAATTAGAATTATTTTAATGATTTTAATTGTGTATATTATCTATTGTATATATATTCAACTTCAATAACTTTTAAAAATTATGAAGTGTAAATATAGAGAATTATAAGAATATATGATATAATATTATAAATAATATATATCTAAATGGAGGTGGTTTTATGTATGTAAAAAGCGGTGTGGAAGGTAGTATGATTTTTGATGACAAAGTCATTCAAAACATTGTTGGGATAACTGTTACTAGTTGTTATGGCGTTGTTGAAATGGCTAGTGTAAGAAGAGTAAAGGATTATTTGCTTGATAGTGTTAATAAACTTACCTATGAAAGAGGTGTTGTTATTAAAACGTGTAAAGACGGTATAATTGATTTAGATGTACATATTGTTGTGGGATACAGTATACCAGTTAAAAGCATTTGTAATGAAATAAAAAATCGTGTTGCATACGATTTAGAGAATATATTAAATATTAAAGCAAGAAATATTATTATTTTTGTCGATGCAATTGACAAAATAAGTTAGGAGATATAATGGGTTTAATTACAGGTAATGATATAAAGGGAGCATTGCAAAATGCATTTGCCGCTCTTACTATTGAAAAAGATAATATTGATAATTTAAATGTTTTTCCAGTTCCTGATGGAGATACAGGTACAAATATGCTATTGACATACAGATCTGGATATAACGCAATTAAAGATTTAGAAAATGAAAATGTGGATATTGTAATGAAGAGTTTCTCAAAAGGATTATTAATGGGAGCGAGAGGAAATAGTGGAGTTATTCTTTCTCAAATATTTAGAGGTTTATCAATAAGTTTTCAAGATAAGGATAAGATAGATGCATTTGATTTTATTGAAGCATTAGTAAAAGCACGTGAAACTGCATATAAAGCTGTTATGAACCCTGTAGAGGGAACAATTTTATCTGTAATCAGTGATATGTCTAAAGATGTGTATAAATATAGAGATAATACAGATGTTAAAATGGTTCTTTCACTAGCAATTGAAACTGGTGAAAAATCGCTTGAAAATACTCCAAATTTATTGCCAGTTTTAAAAGAAGCTGGGGTTGTTGATAGTGGAGGTTATGGATTAATAGTTATTTTTAAGGCTTTTAAAAAGTACTTTGATGGAGAAATTATTGATATTAGTCAAGAAGCCAATATTTTTGATAGTGCAAAAATTAATAATGAGCCCACTGAATTTGGTTATTGCACAGAATATATTATTGAATTAGATGAGAAAAAAATCAAAGAAAATAATTTTTCAGAGCAGAAGTTAAAGCAACAGCTAAATAAATTAGGGGATTCATTAGTTGTAGTATATGATGAGGAACTTGTAAAAGTTCATGTCCATACATTAGCTCCTGGAGAAGTATTAAATATTGGGCAAAAATATGGAGAATTTATAAAATTAAAAATTGAAAATATGACTGTTCAGCACGATGAAATAATAGATAAAAAGAAAAAAGAAAAGTATGCGATTATAGCAGTGTCTTCAGGTAGTGGCATTAGTAATTTATTAAAAAAAGAAGGTGTAACAAACATTGTTGAGGGGGGGCAAACAATGAATCCATCAACAAGTGACTTCGTTTCACTTATTGAAAAAACTAATGCTGAAAAATTTATTATTTTGCCAAATAATTCTAATATAATTATGGCTACAATGCAAGCAAAAGAAATAATCGAAAAATCTACTAAGAAACATGTTGAGGTTGTACCAACAAAGTCAATTATTCAATGTTTAGCAAGTTTAAGTTTTTTTAATAGTAAAGTTGATATTAAACATAATTTGGCAGAGATGACTGCTGCTTATGATGATGTAAACTATGGTGAAGTAACATATGCTGTACGTGATACTGTTATGAATAATGTTAAAATTAAAGAAGGTGAATTCATTGGAATATTCAACAAAAAAATTATTAATTCAATGAGTTCTAAAACTGAAACTTTGTTTAATTTGATATCTGCTATGGTTAATGATGAAACAAGTTTGATTACTATAATTTATGGTAAAGATGTTAGTGAAAATGATATAGAGAATATAAGAAGTAGAATTGAAAATAATTATAAATATTATGATTTAGAAATAATTAATGGCAATCAAGATGTTTATTCATTTTTAATTGGTGTAGAGTAAGTCTATATGCTTGATTTTTTACATGCATTTATTATATAATATAGAAAAGGAGATGTTAATATGAGTAGATTTGATATTTATAAAGATGGAAAAATTTTAGTTGAAGTTTTAGATGGTAAAAGTATAAGTAAGTTAGAAGAAAAAACTGCAGATACTTCTACAGAAAAGCATGTGCCATTTATTGAAGAAGTAAGTGATGGTTATATTGTTAAAATTGGTGAAAATACACAGCATCCTATGAGTGAAGAACATTGGATACAATTTATTGAATTAATTACTGATGGGGACAAAGTATATAGATATTTTCTTACGCCTAGTGATAAGCCTGAGGCTTACTTTAAGGTAGAAAAAGGGACAACTGTTAAGGCTAGAGAATATTGTAATTTACATGGTCTATGGGCTAATACGTTATAAAATAATTAGAATTATCTTGGGATAGTTCTTTTTTGTTATTAGAGGAGGAAAAAATGGATAAACAAGTTTTTGATGCAATTAACAAAGAATTAGATAGACAAAAAAATAATGTTGAGCTTATAGCTTCTGAGAATTTTGTTAGTAATGATGTTTTAAAAGCACAAGGTAGCATTATGACGAATAAATATGCTGAAGGTTATGCTCATAAACGTTATTATGGTGGATGTGAGTGTGTTGATATTGTTGAAGACCTTGCAATTGAACGTTTATGTAAAATATTTGGTGCGAAATATGCTAATGTTCAACCACATAGCGGATCTGGAGCCAACATGGCTGCATATCGTGCAGTTTTAAATAATGGTGATAAAATATTAGGAATGGCACTAGATCAAGGTGGACACCTTACTCATGGACACCCATTAAATTTTAGTGGTGTAGATTATGAGATTGTAGCATATCATGTTGATAAAACCACCGAAGCAATTGATTATGATGAAGTTGAAAAAATTGCAATGATTGAAAAGCCTAATTTAATAGTTGCTGGTGCTAGTGCGTATGCATTAGAAATTGATTTTAAAAGATTTAGAAAAATAGCTGATAAATGTGGAGCACTCTTAATGGTTGATATGGCTCATATTGCTGGACTTGTTGCAGCATCTTTACATATTAATCCAGTTTTATATGCAGATATTGTTACTTCAACTACTCACAAAACACTACGTGGACCTAGAGGAGGAATAATTTTAACTAATAATGAAGAAATTGCCAAGAGTGTTAATAAAATTGTTTTTCCAGGAATTCAAGGTGGACCATTAATGCATGTTATAGCGGCCAAAGCTGTTGCTTTTAATGAAGCACTTGATAATAATTTTAAAATTTATCAAAACCAAGTTGTAAAAAATGCTAAGGCGTTATGCGATGAATTAAGAAATCTTGGTTATAGAATTGTTAGTGGAAGAACTGAGAATCATTTAATATTAGTTGATGTTAAATCTTCAGTTGGTATTACTGGAGTTGAAGCTGAAAAGTTGCTTGATGAAGTTGGAATTACATGTAATAAAAATACTATTCCTTTTGATACAGAAAAACCATTTATAACAAGTGGTATAAGATTAGGAACACCTGCCATGACAACTAGAGGCTTTAAGGAAAAAGAATTTATTGAAGTTGCTAAATTAATTGATGAGACATTTAGAAAAAAAAGAAATTTAACTGAAATAAAAAAGGATGTACTGGAACTTACTGCAAAATTTGATTTATATTAAAAGTGTCAGTATGATATAAACCCCATAAAGTAATTGGTTAATAAAAATAATGATACTATATAATTAATCAAAAACTTTAAGGGGCTTTTATATGGCTAAAAAGCAGTTGTAATAGAAAAATTGATTCTCATGAAGAAAAATTAAAGTAGGTAAATATATCAAACATAATATGTATAATAATGTTTAGATAGAAATTTTATACCTACAGATGATTCTAACAAACATATATAAGTGATGTGATACAATTAAAATCTATAAATATCAGTGTCGTATGTAGGAGAGTGCTATGACAATGCCAAGATTGGAAACGATTTTGATCATATCAAAATGACTTCTCTATATTTTATAATTCACAAACTGAAGATAGATTATACCCAAATATAAGCGTGTATAAATAATATTAAAAATGATCCTTATGAAATATAAGGATCAATATAATTAATGTTCATTTTATTTAAATATATACTTGATAGGGATTAATTCATAATAGATGCTCTTATTTTTTTCTATTTAAACCAACCTTATGCTCAACTTTTAAAATTTTTCTTTTAGCTAAGTGATTACAGTATTTATATCCATCATCTAGTATATTATTAATTTCTCCAGATTTGATAAGCATATCATATCTTTTTTGAATTTGTTCAATTTCTTCACAAACTATGTCAGCTAGTTTAGTTTTCAATTCTTTATAAGATTTGTTTTTAAAATATAATTCCACATCAGTTATTGAAGTTTTCGTAAATAAAGAGTATAAAAGTAATAAATTTGAAATCCCTGGTTTGTTTTCAATATCATAATATATTTTAGTATCACTATCAGTAACTGCACTTTTGATTTTTTTTCTGATAATATTTATGTCTTCCTTTAATATAATACAACCTTTATTTGAAGTAGATTTACTCATTTTTTTAGTTGGTTCTTGTAAATCCATAACTCTACTTAAAGTTTTATTTGACATTGGTTCTGGTATTTTAAATGTTTCTCCGTATTCATTATTAAATCTGATTGCAATATCTCTAGTTATTTCTAAATGCTGAAGTTGATCATTTCCAACAAAAACAATATCAGTATCATATAGCAATATATCAGCTGCCATCAAAGATGGATATGTATAAAACCCTCCTGTAAGAGTTTTTGTACCATCATTTTGGACTTTATCTTTATATTGAGTCATACGATTAAGTTCTCCTAGATAAGTATTACAAAGTAAAATCCATCCTAATTGTGCGTGAGCAGGGATTTCAGATTGAATAAATATTTTTATTTTATTTGGATCTAATCCACATGCTATGTATATTGCACTAAATTCTTTAATTCTTTGTCTTAGTTTTTTTTTATCTTGTCTTACTGTTATGGCATGTAAGTCTGCAATAAATATCAGTATTTCATATTCATCTTGTAATTCCACCAGTGATTTTATTACACCAATATAATTTCCAAGTGTAAGATCACCACTTGGTTTTAAACCTGTAACAATACGTTTCATATTTTAATCCTCTTTTTCTGTGAAAAATTTAATCAATGGCCTAACCATTGCTCCTGTTGCACCAGTTTTATTACTCCAACTACTACCAGCAATATCTAGATGTATCCAATTATTATCTCCAATAAAATTTTCTAGAAATGCTGCAGCAGTGGACGCTCCTGCAGGACTTGCAGAGTTTTTAAGAGTTGCTACTTTTCCTTTAATTAAATCGCGAGGATAGTCATTTATTGGTAGTTGCCATGCGTACTCATCTACACTATTACTACAATTAATAAGCTGATTAATATTGTTAGAATCATTACCAAATACTCCTGTTGTTATATCACCTAATGCATTTACAACAGCACCAGTTAGAGTAGCAGCATCTATAATTAATTTTGGTTTTGATTTTGATGCAAGTACTAAACTATCAGCAAGAATAAGTCTTCCTTCTGCATCAGTAGAGATAATCTCAGTAGTAATTCCGTTCATAAATTCAATAACATCATCTGGTCTATATGCATTTTCATTTATTAAATTATCAGTTATCGGAATAATTACTTCTATATTTAAGTTTAAATTCAGTTTTGAAACACCACTAATAACAGCAGCCATTGTTGCAGCACCTCCCATATCTGATTTCATTGACACGATATTACTAGTACTTTTTAGACTGTAGCCTCCTGTATCAAATATTAATCCTTTACCAACTAGAATATATTTTTCATCAGATTTTTTATTTCCATGATATTTAAGAATTACAACTTTAGCATCCTCTTTGCTTCCTTTGTTAACAGCAATAATTCCTCCAGCATTTCTTTCTATAAGTTCTTTTTTATATATTTCACTAAAATCAAGATTGTTTTCATTTGCAAGCATATGTAAAAACTCTGCAAAGCTATTAATAGTTAATTCATTAGATGGTTTGTTAATAAGTGTTTTACATACTGACATGGCTTGAGCTATTATTAAAGCCTTTTTAATTGCATCATTTTCAATATCAAATGATAAATTACTCTCTATTTCTTGATATGTTTTATCTATTTTAAATACGTAAGTAGCATTTTCATAAGCAATACATAAGTCCTCTAATTCTTTATCATTAAAATTATCTGTTTTTATAAAAAAGTGTTCGTTCTTTTTGGTAAAAATATCTTCCAATTTTTTAACTGTTATATTATCAAAGTTTACAATGTAAAGGTAGTCGTACTCTATTGTATTTAGTGTAGATATTTTCTCGTATGAGTTTTCTTTTGGTAAATAATTTGAGAATTTGTCACATAATTTTTTACTATTTTCATGTTTCATATTTATTACTAAAGCTTTTTTCATTTTAATTCCTCCGATTCTATTTCAATTATATCACATATTTATATATAAAATAAAATTTAAGCAAAAAAATAAAAGAAATTTTATATTATATTTGAATATAATAAAGAGGTGATTTTATGATAAGTGATAAGGACATGATAGAACTTTCTACGTTACAAGCATATGCTAACCATCAAGTTGACACATATTTTACTGTAAATAACAACGAGTTTTATGTCTGTGAAGTTTACAATGAATCAAATGGTATGAAAAAAGGGACTGATGCGATGTTAGTAAAAAATGAATACGATGATTATGCACTTATATTTGTTGGGAGTAAAGCTAAAAATGATTTGTGGAATGATTGGATAGTTAATAACGGATTAAATCTTTTTAAAATTTCTCCACCACAATATGATGAGGGACTAAAACTATATAACGATTTATCAAATATATATAATATTAAACAAGTTGGTGGAGTTAGTTTAGGAGGTGGAGTTAGTACATATGTTGGCATACGTAATAATGAGGTTAAAGTTACTAGCGTTAACCCTGCGCCACAGACATTTAAAATTGAAAAAGAGTATGATAACATAACAACTATTATCGATAAAAATGATATTTTATTTAATATGAGCAGTATTTTTATGCGTAGAGATTATTATGTCAAGAATATCACATTCTTTGATAGAGGAAATAGTTTTTTTAAAAATATTAAATTAAATCATATTGGTTATGATAAAGATCGAGATATTTATTTGGATGATTCCTATCCATTTGATTTGCTAACAAATAATTTAACAAACAATTATATAGATATTTCAACTGAAGATATCATGAAAATAAATGATAATTTATTTTCATATGAAGATAATAATAATGCTGAAATTAATTCTCAAATAATGCCAACTTTATTGAATAATATTTCCAACTATAAAGATTCTTATTTATTTAATAACATATATGAAAATATCGTAATAGAGATAAAATCATATATGAGTAATACTTTGCCTACTTTAAAAAAATATATTGATTTTTCTCACTTTTTTGATGAAATTGAAGAACTTGGAAAAACTAATACTTATCTGTTACTATGTGAAATCGTTGATACGATTATTAATGAACTAGATTTGAGAAAATTGAATCATATAATATATAATGATTGTAATAATGGTGTTATGAATTTTAAAATCATTAAGGAATATGTGGTTTTAATTATTGAGAGTAGCAATAATTTAGTTAGTAATATAGATCTAACTGATAAACGTGAGCTGGGAATTAAATATTCAAAATTTAATTCTTGTAATTTATTTAAGAGTTTTAATGATATTAAAATATCATACTTTCTTTTATTTTCATACGCTAAGGATTTAATACTTATGATTTTAAGAAAAATTATAAATTGTAAATTTTATACTATTGATTTAAAAATTGATGCAGTTATTAAGATGATATCTAAAATTGTAGATGTTAGTAGTGAAGTGATAGGACTTATAAGTTCAAAGTTAAGTACTAAACTAGATACACTAAGGCAAATTTTACATGAATTATATGTTTTTGATCTATCTGATTTTGTATATAATCTTATTAATATATTTATAAATCAGATAATTTATGTTGTATTACCGGAAAAATTTCAAGAAATTGTAAATAGTTTTAAGTACTTTTCTCAACTTTTATTAAATGCAAATACTGTGTATGATAATTATTTGACAAATATGAATTTTTATAAAAGTAACGGATTAGATAATATAAAAAAAGATTTTTTGAAGTTTAAAATTAAACATACGGAATATTATGATTATTTAAGAAGAACTTATATTTAAAAAATTGAAATTAGTGGAAATAATTAATAATATGATATATACAGTTAAATATTTATAACAAACTCATAAACTCTTTAATTATAGAATAATATTAGTTGAATATAATATAATAAGTAGAGTATAATATAGTTGAGGTGGAAATTATGAGTGTTATATATTTAGGATTTGATGTTGGAAGTACTACAATTAAATTAGTTGCGTTAAACGAAGATAAAAAAATGCTTTTTTCTGAGTATAAAAGACATTTTTCTGATGTAAAAAATGCTGGTAATGAATTAATATCTTCTATTACTCCTAAACTAAAAGGATGTAATGTTAAGATTAAGATTACAGGTAGTAGTGGACTTGGTATTGCTGAATGGCTTGAATTAGAGTTTGTGCAGGAAGTTATTGCTTGTTCATATGCTGTGAAGAGACTTATCCCAGAAACTGATGTTGCAATTGAGCTTGGTGGAGAAGATGCTAAGTTAACTTATTTTGAAGAAACTGTTGATCAAAGAATGAATGGTAGTTGTGCAGGAGGAACTGGAGCATTTATTGATCAAATGGCTATACTTTTAGATACAGATGCTGATGGGTTAAATGAATTAGCAAAAAACTATGAAAAGATTTATCCAATTGCAGCAAGATGTGGTGTTTTTGCAAAAACTGATATTCAGCCTTTGATAAATGAAGGGGTAAGTAAAAGTGATATAGCTGCTTCTATTTATCAAGCAGTTGTTAATCAAACGATATCTGGTCTAGCGACAGGAAAACCAATTAAAGGTAATGTTGCATTTTTAGGAGGTCCATTATCATTTTCTAGTGAATTAAGAAATAGATTTATTGAAACACTAAAATTATCAGAAAGCGAAGCTATTATACCAAAACATGCAAAATTATTTGTTGCAATAGGCGCTGCTTTATATGCTGAATCATCACCGACTATTTCATTTGATGAATTTAGCAAAAGAGCTTTAACTTCTAAAATGCCTGAAAATGAAGATAAAGTATATATGGATGCTTTATTTGGATCCGATGAAACTTATGAAGAATTTAAAGTTAGACATAGTAAAAGTGTTGTTGATCGAGGAGATATTAAAACATTTGAAGGCGATGCTTTTTTAGGGATAGATGCCGGTAGTACTACTTCAAAACTTGTTTTGATTGATAAAGATAAACGTGTTTTATATTATGAATATAAAAATAATTTAGGTGCACCATTAAAAACAATCCAAACAATGATTATAAATCTATATCGCAGTATTGATACCAATAAAATAAAAATTAAATATGCATATTCTACAGGTTATGGAGAAAAATTAATTCAATCCGCGTTCTCATTAGACGGTGGAGAAATTGAAACGCTTTGTCATTATAAAGCAGCAGCTCATTTTAATCCTAGAGTTGATTTTATTTTGGATATTGGTGGGCAGGATATGAAATGTATGAGAATAAAAAATGGAATTATTTACGATATAATGTTAAATGAGGCATGTTCATCTGGATGTGGATCTTTTATAGAAGGTTTTTCAAAAACATTAGGAGTTTCATTAGAAGAATTTGTAAAGCTTGGAGTTATGAGTAATAGTCCTGTTGAATTAGGTTCTAGATGTACAGTTTTTATGAATTCTAAAGTGAAACAAGCTCAAAAAGAAGGGGCGGATTTAAAAGACATATCAGCGGGACTTGCCTATTCTGTTGTAAAGAACGCTTTAAACAAAGTTATTAAAATCAATGACTTTAGTAAAATAGGTCAAAATTTAGTTGTACAAGGTGGAACATTTTATAATGATGCTGTTTTAAAAGCGTTTGAAAAAACTGTTAATAGACATATTATTAGACCTGATATAAGTGGTTTGATGGGCGCATTTGGTGCTGCAATTGTTGCGTTTGAAAATAGCATAGGCAATAGTTCATCAATTTTAAATGAAAAAGAAGTTAATGCTCTTACTTATACAAAAAAGAGTATTAGATGTAATTTGTGTGAAAATAATTGCAGTATGACTTTAAATACATTTAATAATGGATCAAAGTATATAGTGGGAAATAAATGTGAAAAAGGAGCTGGAGCAAATTCAAATTCAAAGATTTTGCCTAATATATACAGTTATAAATACGAAAGATTATTTAAGTATAAATCTTTACCACTTGAAAGTGCAAAGTATGGAGAAATCGGAATACCTAGAGTTTTAAATATTTATGAACACTATCCATTTTGGCACACATTTTTTACAGAATTAGGTTTTAGTGTAAAACTAAGTCCTAGAAGTAATAAGAAAATTTACGAAATAGGCATGGATACTATTACAAGCGATACTATGTGTTATCCTGCAAAAATAGTTAACGGCCATATAAAGCATCTTATTAATAGTGGAGTCCCAGTTATTTTTTATCCATGTTTACCTTATGAAAATAAATCAAGAAAACAAGCACAAAAAAATTATAATTGTCCAATTGTTATCTCTTATCCAGAAGTTATTTCAAATAATATTGATTTAAAGAATACAAATTATATAGCACCATTTTTACCTATGGATAATTATGATGTTATGTGTGATAACTTATTTGAAGAGTTTAAAAAATTTGGTATTAATAAATCAGAAATATCTGCAGCAATTATAAAAGCAGATGAAGAATTATCAAATTATAAAAGTGATGTTAGAGAACAAGGAGAGGCTATTCTAAAATATATGACAGATAATAATAAGAAAGGAATAGTTTTGGCTGGTAGGCCATATCATGTTGATCCAGAAATAAATCATGGACTTGAAAATATAATAAATGAACTAGGAATGGTAGTGCTTAGTGAAGATAGTGTAGCACATTTGTCAGCTGATGATTTTGAATTGCGTGTTTTAGACCAGTGGTCTTTTCATTCAAGACTATATCTTGCTGCGGATTATGTTACGAAAAGGGACGATTTAGAATTAGTTCAGTTAACATCATTTGGTTGTGGAATTGATGCAATTGTTAGTGAACAAGTTAATGAAATGCTTAGAAAAAAAGGAAAAAATTATTCGCTTATAAAAATTGACGAAGGAAGTAATTTAGGTGCTATTCGAATTAGAATACGATCTATACAAGCTGCAATGCTAGAGAGAGAGAAATCGGGAGAAAAACTTCCAGAGGAAAATATTGTATATAACACTCCTGCTTTTAC
Organism: Bacilli bacterium; assembly: GCA_047975285.1. Taxonomy (GTDB): domain Bacteria; phylum Bacillota_I; class Bacilli_A; order JBKEDG01; family JBKEDG01; genus JBKEDG01. The sequence goes on from JBKEDG010000065.1 coordinate 53,050, forward strand.
AAAAGAGATGAAAAAGAATCATACTATTCTTATTCCACAAATGTCTCCACTACATTTTAAGTTTATTTCTACCGCGTTTAAGCAATCTGGATATAATGCTGTAGTTTTACCATCAGTTGATTCAAAAGCAATTGAAATTGGGACTAATTATGTTAATAATGACTCTTGTTATCCAGCCATAATAGTAATAGGGCAAATTATTTCTGCTTTGCAATCAAATGAATATGATTTAGATAATATCAGTGTTATGATATCTCAGACTGGTGGGGGATGTAGAGCAAGTAACTATATTTCTCAACTAAAAAAAGCTATGAAAGAGGCTTCGTTAGATCATATCCCAATAATTTCATTTAATTTAGTTGGTTTAGAAAAGAATCCAGGGTTTAAAATTACGCCTATTTTTGTTTTAACTTTAATGATGGGAATAATATATGGAGATTTATTAATGCGTGTTAGTAATAAAATTAGAGCATATGAGGTTAATAAAGGAGAAACAGACGAATTACTGAATTATTGGATCAATAAAATTATATCTAAGCGTGTTCCAAGTAATTATATAAAATATCGTCAGATAGTAAAAAGAGTTATAAGTGATTTTTCTAATATCGAAACTGAGGAAAAGGACGTTTCAAAAGTTGGAGTTGTTGGAGAAATTTTAGTTAAGTATCATCCTACTGGAAACAATGAACTATTTAAAACATTAGAAAATGAAGGTTGTGAGTTGGTAGTTCCTGATTTAGTTGATTTTGTTTTATACTCTTCGTATAACAATATTTATAATTATGAGAAATTAGGTAGAAGCAAAAAAGTTGCAAATAATTCAAAATTGTTAATTGGTTGGATTGATTTTTACAGAAGATACCCTAATAAATTATTATTGAATTCAAACATATTTCTTCCATCAACATCTGTTTATAATAAAATTAAAGCACTTAACGGAGTAGTATCAGTAGGTAACCAGACAGGAGAGGGATGGTTCTTAACTGCCGAAATGATGGAAATGCTAAGTCACGGAGTAAATAACATTATTGCTGTACAGCCGTTTGGTTGTTTACCAAATCATATTTTTGCAAAATCTGTAATAAAACCAATTAAAAGCCATTTTTCAAAAGCTAACATTGTTGCTATTGATTATGATCCAGGCTTAAGTTCTGTAAATCAGTTGAATAGAATTAAATTAATGTTAGAAATGGCTAAAAATAAAAATTAAGAATTATAAATAATGATATATATAATTTAAAATACTAATTTAGTGAAGTTAGAGATTTTTCTATGATGGATTGTATTGCAAAGTTTATTTTGATAATTGTACAATGAAATGTATAAAATTTTGACAAATGTTTTAAATTAATTACTATACTAGATAAAGTAGGTTGAATTTCATTTTTTACGTTATTAGATTATGTGGATATTACATATTTTATTGTAAATGTAAAGTGCATATGATATTTAAAAATGAATAAAGGTTGATTTTTTTGATGTAATCATATATAATTACATTGTAATGAATATGGAGTTGATTAGGTGAAATATATAAAGAAAATAAATGTTACCGTTTTATCATTGTGTCTATCATGTTTGTTTTTATCATTAGTTTATTCATATGATAAAACAGTTGTTGTTAGTGTTGATGGAGAAAAAATAAATTATAAAACAAGTTTTTTTACGGTTGATTTTTTAGTTAATGAAGTTGTAAATGAACATAATATAAGTGAATATAAATATGATACGGATAGTGAAGAAAAGTTTGTATCTCACAATGATAATATTGAAATAAGTAGCAAAAAAAATATTAATGTTACTGTTGGCAATGAAACAGTGGAAGTTGAAACTTATGCAGATACAGTTGATGAATTAATTAAAGAATTGGATTTAAAAAATGAAGAAGATGATAATGTGGAGTATGTACCAACAAAATTTAATTTATTAAAAGATATTTCTTCATTGAATCTTATCAAAGTTAGAACGGAGCTTGTTACTGTTAAAGAAACAAAGCAGCCAGAAATTATCAATATTGAAGATGATGAATTGTTAAAGGGATTAAAAATTGTTATAGACAAAGGTTCTTTAAGCGAATATAGCAGTGATTATAAAGTTGTTTACTATAATGGTATAGAATACTATCGTCAACTATTAGATAGAGAATTATTAAAAGAAGGTTCACCAAAGAAGATTCGCGTTGGAACTAAGGAAATACCTAAAATACCTGCAAATTTTGAAAATGGAGATACTGTGTGGGATTCTATTGCTTCTTGTGAAGCGGGTGGTAATTGGGCTACTAATACATCAAATGGATATTATGGAGGCTTGCAATTTAGTGCAGCTTCATGGAATACAGCGTCTAATGCAGTTGGAGTTGATGCTGAATTTGCTCATTTAGCTTCAAGAGAAGATCAGATAAAAGCAGCAGAATGGATGCTTAGTAAAAGTAGTTGGAAACAACAATGGCCATCATGTAGTAAAAAGTTAGGTTTATGGTAATTAAAAGATAATCATTTATGAAAATGATTATCTTTTTTTATAAATATTTACCTAGTATTTTCAATGAATTTCGATAAATTTTCAAAATTATTGATGGTTCTTAGTTTTTGCTTGTCATGCATATAATTTAGAATTTTAGCTTTTTCAATAATATCATTAATATTATTTTTAATTTGGCCTTTTGAATATGAGTCAGTCAATGCTTTTATAAACAGTTTATTTGTATATTTGGACACTTTATTTTTATAAAAGAAATAACTATATACGTAATATATTACAAAAGGAATAGTAGATAATAACAAGAACTTTTGAAGTAATTCATTAGTTAAAAATAAATTTATTATTACAAGAATAAAATATATTAAACTTATTATACTAAGTAATTTCATATTTTTACTAATTATATGTCTTCCTTCTTGTTGTGTCTTAAAATATGCTGATAGTATTTTATCATCTGTTAAGTATAACTTTTCAGCAAAACACTTAGGAAGAATTAAACATTCATTTTTTGGTGTATAGTACTCAATTATATATGTTTTTTTTGATAGTATAGTATTATTAGAATGATTATCTAAATCATATAGTAAAATTTTTTTATTGTTATGTAGTATTTTTGATTCATAAAATGGTTCTATTTTAGAATCATATATCATATTTGCATTCATTTTTTTCTCCTTCAATTGAATATATAATTGTTCAAAACAATATTCATGATATAATTATATTATCATATTTATAATAATTTAACTAGTCTATTAGTGTTTTATTTTTAAACTAATATTATTTACGAGTAAATAATTAGTCAAAATAATTGTTTGAAATTATAAATTGATAAAATTATTATATAAGATGCTTAAATACTCAACAAAATTAAAAAAAACTATAAAATATGTTAAGATATTTTAGATAATTTAAAAAAGTGTTGCACTGATTTTAAACATATGATTAAATAATATTAAAATCAAAAGTTTTATTGTCAGAACTGATAAAAAAGGAAACATAACTTGCATAACGATAGAATTGTTGAAAAAGTATTAATTTTAGAATTTTTATTGTAGTTGCAGTAATTGCCACAATAGTTTCAATAAGATTGTTTCCAGATAAATTTCAAAATATAAAGAAAGCAGGGGAAACTAGTATTTAGTAAGTAGAATGATTTTTTTTGCTTTTATTTGCAAGTTTTAGTGCTATCTGTATTTCATATATTCTTTCTACTTCAAAAATAAAGAAAATAATTATGACTATAAGCTTTTGTTCTATAGTTATTATAATATTTGGACTATTTTTATTTGAATTACTCTATTTTATCTTTAGTTTAGATTTTGAAATTAAGGTTGATAGTATGTTAGATAAGCAAAGTTATTCAATTTCTATGATTTTCTTAGTCTTGTTAGTAATTTCAATTTTATTATTACTCTATGAAAAGCAATATCAAAAACACTTAAAATATTTTTTAATTACATTATTATTAACAATTATACTTTTATATGTCATCAAAAAAAGGTGTAAGAAATGTAATAAGTTATTTGCAATGAAATTTAATAAAAAAACTCTTGTTAAATCTGAAAGTATTAGTATTTTGAAAGATAAAAAAATTAAGAATGCAAAAGGGGAAGTTACTGGTTGTATGCAAGATTATGTGCCTAGAAAAAGACAAACATGTTTATCAGAATTTTGCTGTAAGTACTGTGGAGCAAAAAAGTATAAAACAAGCCTTGATAAAAAATAATCTAAAAATTTATGCTATTAAAGATTATCATTACTTTTTAATGTTGATGAAAAATTTTTAGGAGATTTATAAATAAACTATGAATTTCTTTTTATTTGTAATTAATTACTACTTTTAATATTTAAGGTAAATTATAAATATTTACTTTGATTGTCAAACTATTATAATAAATGTTAATTTTGTTTATATATTTTATTATTCTATTCTAATGTTATTTTAAGAATAGTATCTTTACTATTTAAGCCTAATGAATATAATATATTGACTTTTGAAATCTAGGTTAAATTTACAATATTCAATTTTGAACTATTAAACTATTTACACTGGTAGTATAAAATGTAAGTAATAATAATTTTATATTTCATTTTTTAATATAAAATTATTTTACATAACAAATTTAATAAAATATTTGGTTGTTAATCATCATTCATGAATTTATGAAATAGATTAAGTCTGTCGTCTATCCCTTTAATGGGTGCCTAATTGCATTGATTTAGATATTCAATAGGACTAAACTAACAGATTAGGTGTATTCATTTTTCAAAAATATTAGTTTTGCATTGTTTGGTAGAATCTCTCTTGATTGATTCTTGTGTTATACCCTAAAGGGTACCAAGTAATTTTCATGCGATATATCTCCTTTGTCTAGGGTTAGTCGCTTACATTATAGCAGATACACTAAATTTTTATACAATTTTGTAAATGTAATAACCTTAAGTCATATATGTATTGCAACATAAATTTACACTATCTAATACAAACCGATAGGTACAGTTAATTGTTAGGGGATATTTTTAATATTGATACATTTAGGCATTATCATATTTGATTCAAAGATTATATTATCAATTCTATAAAAACACTTGAAATTGTAAATTGCATATGATAAAATGATTGAGTACGTTATGTACAGTGAGTGGGAGAGTAAATCGTTATACCACATCACGGAATATTTATGGAGGTGAGCACCGTGGAAAAAAAAGTGCCAACAAATGTAATTACGTTACAATTAGAAGCTGGTAAAGCAACTCCAGCACCACCAGTGGGGACTGTTCTTGGACCAACTGGAATTAATATGCAAGATTTTTGTACTCAATATAATGATAAAACACGAGATAATATGGGAAATGTTATTCCTTGTGTAATTAGTATATTTGAAGATCGTACATTTACTTTCATATTAAAGCAACCACCTGCTGCAAATTTATTAAAAAAAGCTTCAGGAGTTAGTAAGGGATCTTCACAAGGATCAAATGAAACAGTAGCAACATTATCTTTAGAAAAGTTAAGAGAAGTAGCTGAAATTAAGATGCCTGATTTAAATGCATATGATGTTGAATCAGCAATGAAAATTCTTGCTGGTACAGCAAAGAATATGGGCATCATAGTGGAAGGATTAGATAACGATGAATAAAAGATATAATGATATAGTTACTAAGGTAGAAAAAGAAAAGTTGTATAGTGGTAATGAAGCTGTTAAACTTGTGAAAGAAACTGCAACCGCTAAATTTGATGAAACAATTGAAGCAGTATTTAGATTGAACATTGACACTAAACATGCAGATCAACAAATAAGGGGAGCTATGGTTTTACCGCATGGTACAGGACGTTCTCAAAAAGTTTTAGTTTTAGCAAAGGGCGAAGCAGCAAAAGAAGCAAAGTCTGCTGGAGCAGATTATGTTGGAGATGAAGATATGATTTCTAAAATCAAAGATGAAAATTGGTTTGATTTTGATGTAATTGTTGCAACTCCAGATGTTATGCCATTACTTGTACCACTTGGAAGAGTATTAGGTCCTAAAGGATTAATGCCAAATCCTAAGACGGGTACAGTTACAACTAATGTTGAAAATGCTGTTAAAGAGGTAAAGGCCGGGAAAGTAGAGTATAGAGCTGATAAAGAAGGAAATATCCATATTATATTTGGTAAAGCATCTTTTGAAGAAAAGAATCTAGAAGAAAATCTACAGGCTATCTATGATGTTATAATGGCAGCAAGACCATCTTCTGTTAAAGGGGATTATGTTAAGACTGTTGCAATAAGTGCAACAATGGGTCCAGGGATTAGAATTGACTATACAAAAATTAAATAATTTGATAATGATACCGAAGACAGTTGGTGTAAAGTAAATCCAACCGAGGAATTTTATATAGCTAAGTGCGTATGAAAACTCTTCGTTTTGGGATGGAGAGTTTATTTCGTATCATTAATTTTATGAAAGGAGGTATATTATGGCTAGTGATAAGATAATTAAGCGAAAAGCAGCTGCAGTAGATGCAATTGCAGAAAAAATTGAAAATAGTACTTCTGTGATTATTGTTAATTACAAGGGGTTAGGAGTTAGTGATATGACTAACCTTAGAAGAGAATTAAGAGATGAAGAAGTAGAATTTAAAATTTTAAAAAATAATCTTGTAAGAAGAGCAGCAGATAAATTAAAACTTACATATTTAGAAGAACATTTATCTGGAGCAAATGCTATTGCGTTTTCCAATAATATTGTTGAACCTGCAAAGGTTTTAGCAAAGTATGCTAAAGATTTTGATTTTTTTGAAATAAAATGTGGCGTTGTTGAAAATGCATATGCTGATAGTACAATGATTAATGAATTAGCAAGTATTCCAAATATGGAAGGACTACTTACAATGTTAGCTGGTGGTCTATTATCACCATTAAAAGACATTGCAATTGGTTTAAATATGCTTGTTGAAGGTGAAAGTGAATTTGCTTTTAAAAATGAATAAAAAAAATACATATTAAATGGAGGAAATAAAAAATGGCAAAATTAACAAAAGAAGCTTTCGTTGAAAGCTTAAAAGAAATGACAATTTTAGAAATTAAAGAATTAGTAGATGCAATGAAAGATGAGTTTGGAATTGATCCTACAGCAGTTGCAGTTGCAGCACCAGTTGCTGAAGAAACTGGTGGTAGTGATAATGGACCTAAGAATGTTGTAATCACTGCTCCAGGTGCTCAAAAAGTTAAAGTTATAAAAGCAGTAAAAGATATTACTGGTCTTGGTCTTGGAGATGCTAAGTCTTTAGTTGAAGAAGGCGGAGTTGTTAAAGAAGGTGCTAAACCTGAAGAAGCAGCAGAACTTAAGGCTCAACTGGAAGAACTTGGTGCAACAATTGAATTACAGTAATTAAAGAAAGGAGAATTACTCCTTTTTTTATTAGTTAGAAAGGATTTTTTATATGAATCACTATTTTAAAAATGATGAATTAAGTCATGATATAAGTGAGTTCGAGGATACAATCTGTGGGAAGTTTTTGAAATTTACTACTAATAAAGGTGTGTTTTCAAAAGGGCATATTGACCATTTATCAAAACTTTTTTTAGAAGTAATTATCGATGATATTGTACCAGACAGAGTCCTTGATTTTGGTTGTGGATATGGATTAATTGGATTATGTGTTAATGCATATCATCAATGTAATGTAGATATGCTTGATATTAATAAAAGAGCAATAGAACTATCAAAATTAAATATGGAAAAAAACAAACTAAATACTAATATATTTGAAAGCAATTTATTTGAAAATGTAAGTAACCATTATAGTGCTATTCTTGTTAATCCGCCAATTCATGCGGGTAAAAAAATTTGTTATGAGATTTATAAACAAGCAAATAATTATTTAACTGACATTGGCTCTCTATATATTGTTATAAGTAAAAAACATGGTGGTAAGAGTACTTTATCCTACTTAAAAACTATTTATAAAAATATTGAAATATTGTACAGTAAAAAGGGAGTTTTTGTTGTTAAATCAAATAATTTTGATTGTAAATAAGGAATAAAATGTAATACTATATTCTTTTTTATAATATAGTTTATTTTAAATTATTAGTGAATTTTAGAGATAAACGTGGTATTATTAAATAAATATATATTAGAGAGGAATGAGATGATGGAAGAATATACAAGGTTATTGAAGGAGGAATTATTAATTGCTGTTGGTTGTACAGAACCTATAGCAGTTGCATATGCCAGTGCAAAGGCGACAACTATTTTAGGTGAATTTCCTGAAAAGATTACTGTTAAATGTAGTGGAAACATAATTAAGAATGTAAAGGCAGTAATAGTTCCTGGTACAAATAATATGACTGGAATTAAAACCAGTAGTATTTTAGGTGCTATTGTAAATAAACCTGACCTAGAACTTGCTTTACTAAATGATGTTAATGAAATTCAAGTGGAAGAACTAAAAAAGCATCTTTCAAAAAATATTTGCGAAGTTAAATTAGTTGAAAATATACCTAATCTATACATTGAAGTTATTATGGAAGCTGGTGATAAAAGTTCAAGTGTGAAAATAATAGAAACACATAACAATATTGTTAGTATCAAAAAAAATGGTAAAGAAATATTAAATAATAATAAAAAAAATGTTAGCAAAGAAAGTTCTTTTGATTATAATACTATGAGTATAAAAAGTATATACAATTATATTGATAATGTACCACTTGAGGATTTGTATAATATTTTGTCAAAACAAGTAGATTACAATTTAAAAATTAGTGAGCGTGGATTAAAAACTGAGTATGGTGCAAATATTGGTAAAACAATTTATAGTACAAGTTTTCAATCTCCATATAAAAATGCTAAAGCATTTGCTTCTTCTGGTAGTGATGCAAGAATGAATGGATGTTTGATGCCAGTAGTTATTAATTCTGGGAGTGGGAATCAAGGTATTACAGCGAGTGTTCCAATTATTATATATGCTAGAGATAATAAAATTAATGAAGAAAAAATGTATCGAGCATTGGCACTAAGTAATTTAATCTCTATATATATAAAAAGTGGTATTGGAAAATTATCTGCATTTTGTGGAGCGGTAAATGCAGCTTGTGGAGCAGTTTGCGGCATAGGATATATGGAAGGTGAAGAAACTAAGGTAATAGAAAACACTATTATAAATTGTTTAGCAAATGTTGGTGGAATTGCTTGTGATGGAGCAAAATCTAGTTGTGCTGCAAAGATTGCATCATCATTAGATGGTGGTTTTTTAGCATATGAAATGGCTAAAAGTGGAAATGTTTTTAAAAGTGGAGAAGGTCTTGTTGTTGATAATGTTGATGAAACGATTAGAAATTTTTGGCGAATGGGAAAAGATGGAATGAAGTCTACGGATGTAGAAATATTAAATATGATGATTGGTAAATAAAAAAAAATACTATTTTAATACACTCATTGTTAGTTTTCTAATGTTTGAATGCACTAAATAGTAACAGCTATGTAGTTTAAATTATATTAAGTAGTGACAATATATTTTTTTCTATATTATCTAGATTAGTCATAGCAACGTTATAATTTTTATTATTACTATAAATGTATATTTTAACCTTTGGTTCTGTACCACTAGGTCTAATTGCAAACCAATTTTTATTTTTAAACACAACTTTTAACATTTTAGACTTTGGAAGCGAAAGTTTTTCTCGTTTATTAAAAAAACTTCTAAAACCAGTATCGTAGTTTTCAATAAAATCAATATTTTCAAATGTATTGAAATCAATTGAATTTATAAAATTATTAACAGAGTCTGAATTATTAATAGAAAAACTTAGTTGTCTATCCAAATAATACCCATATTTAGAATAAATTTTATTAAGTTCTAATTTTAGCGATGAATTATTATTATAATAATGGTTAATCATCTCAATAATTTTAAAACTTGCACTAATTCCATCTTTATCCCTTGTTTTGGTATGAATTAAATATCCATTGCTCTCTTCATATCCCATTAAGAATGTATTTTCATTCATATTTTGACCAATCCATTTAAATCCAGTCAAAGTAATTCTATGATTTATACCATAATTCTTTGCAATAATTAAAGGTAACTCGCTACTGACATTACTAGTTAAGATTTCTTGGTTTTTATGAAATTGGTTTGTTTGTAGTAAATAGTTAATAAGTAATGTTGCTATTTCATCTCCACTGTATAGGTAATTGTTTGAAACATCATAAACTCCAATACGATCTGAATCAGGATCGGTTGCAAGAATAAATTTACATTTATTTACATTATTATTTATTGCAAAATTATATGCTTCGATTGAATCTGGATTTGGATTAGGTGATGTTGTAAAATTTTCATCTGCTATTAATTGTTCATTTACATAATATATATTTTTAAAGTCAATTGTTTGATTGATTTTTTTTATAATTGAACCACACCCATGTAATGGACTTATTAAAATTTTTTCATAAGATTTATGTTTGCTATTCGTTATGGAATTAATAAAATTTATAAATTCGCTATCATCATTTAAAGTTATAATTAATTCTTTGTTTGCTTTATTAATAATTGGTATATCAATTGGAGAATTTATCATTTCAATATATTTTTTTATCACTTTAATATCACTGGGTAAATATTGCCCACCCTCTGCATTATATAATTTATAGCCATTATCATATTTAGGATTATGTGAAGCAGTTATATTAATGCCTCCACTAGCACGTAGTTGTCTAATTGTAAACGATAATTGAGGAGTTGATTTTAATTCATCAAACATATATACTTTAATATTATTTATACTAAGAACATTAGCACAAATTTGTGCAAAATGTTTACTATTTTTACGATTATCATATGCAATTACTATAGAAGGATTTGTTATTTTTGAATTTAAAAATTTACTATAACCAATGGTAGCCCAATTAATGATATTTTCATTAATGTAACCGTATCCAACGCCTAATGTACCACGAATACCTGCTGTTCCAAATGAAACTTTAGTATTTAAAGCAGTATTAAGCTGATCTTTTGTATAGTTTTTCATAATTATTTTTAGTTCATCACTAACATTTTTAGATTGTAACCAGTCATTCATATTAACCTCCAGTGTATTTTAAAAAAAACTAGGATAACCTAGTTATTTTTAATGGGGCGTCTGATGGGACTCGAACCCACGGAATGCCGGAATCACAATCCGGTGCGTTAACCAACTTCGCCACAAACGCCGTGATCAAAAGTACTATACTATTATACATAAAATAATTATAAATTGCAATAAATTTGTAATAAAAATTATAAATTATGTATTATTGATGTTCTAAAACATTCATAACCATCATTAGTTAATTTCATTTCGATATTTGTAGAATCAAATGCTTTATCAGTAAATCCAAGCACAGTTGGTCCACTGCCGCTCATTATAGAAGTAAAACATCCATTTAAATTTAAAAAATCTATAACTTTTTGAATTTTAGGTCTTATAGAAATAGATGTTTCTTCTAAGTTATTACCAAGGTATTTAATTAAAGCATCACGATTACCTTCAATTAAACTCCTTTTTATGTTGTTAATAGAAAATTGTTTGGAATACGATACATCAAAGTTATCAAATACTAATTTAGTGCTTAATCCAAATGGCATTTTAACAACTATAATGTCAAAGTCGCTTATAAAATTAAAGGGTTCAATTATTTCACCTATTCCTTTGACTACTGCTGGAGTTTGATTTATACAGAATGGTATATCTGCACCAAATTTACAACCAATTTCCAACATATCTTGTTTGTTTAAATTTAAATTCCAGATTTTGTTTAGTGTAATAATTGTTGTTGCTGCATTGCTACTACCTCCACCCATTCCACCAGAAACAGGAAGGTTTTTGTCCAAATGAATATTTACACCTTTTTCAATATTAAATTTATTTTGTAAATAAATAGCAATCTTATAAATTAAATTACTCTCATTATTTAGAAAATTTATATTACAGCTAAAATTAATTTTTTTATCACTACTTATTTCAAAAGTGATAGTGTCATAAATATTAACTAGTGACATAACACTTTCTAACTCATGATAGCCATCAAATCGTTTATATAAAATATTTAAACCAATATTGATTTTTGCATAAGACTTAACTTTCATAACTCACCTCACAAATGTTATTTAATGTATTATATCATAAAATACTTAATTCTCTTCTAATTTGTATTAATAAAATAGAATATTTGTTAAATAGTAAATAATTTTGTGTAAAGTTATTGAGTATTATGTATATTTAATGTATAATATTATTTTGTAAAGTATTTTAATTTAGTAAAGGAGTGTAATTATGGCTAAAGAAATAGTTTATTTAACTGAAGAAAAGAAAAAAGAGTTTGAAGATGAGTTATATCATTTAAAATTCGTTAAAAGAGATGAAGTTATTAAGGAACTTGCAGAAGCAAGAGCACAGGGAGATTTAAGCGAAAATGCTGACTATGCTGCTGCTCGTGAAGAACAGTCTTTTGTTGAGGGAAGAATAAAAGAACTGGAAGTTTATTTAGATAATGTTGAATTAATTGCAAATGACAATAAAAAAGATGTTGTAATGATAGGAAGTGTTATTAAAATTCTTGATATTGATATGGATGAAGAAATGATTTATCGTATAGTTGGTAGTCAAGAAAGTGATCCTGAAAGTGGCAAGATTTCAAATAATTCACCAATAGCTATTGCGCTACTTGGTAATAAAGTTGGATCAGTTGTATCAGTTGTTGCACCTAGCAGTGAATACGAATTAAAAATTTTAGAGATTGAATAGTGATTATTAAAAATGTAGATTTTGTTACTAGCGTTGCAAGTAAAGATAAATATTTAGATAGTGACAAAAGTGAAATATTATTGTTAGGTAGAAGTAATGTAGGAAAAAGTTCTTTTATAAATATGATATTAAATAGAAAGAACATAGCACATATTTCAAGTAGACCTGGGAAAACACAGACTTTGAATTTTTATAATATTAATGATCATTTTCATTTAGTGGATGCTCCCGGTTATGGATTTGCTAAAGTTAATAAAAAAGTTCGTGAAAAATTTGGAGTGATGATAGAAGATTATTTAACGTTACGTTCAAATTTGAAATTAGTAATGTTACTTGTTGATTCAAGACATGATCCAACAAATGATGATATATTAATGTATGAATATTTAATGTATTATGATATACCAACAGTAATAATAGTGACAAAAACTGATAAATTATCAAACAATAAACTATTACAAAAACTAAAAAAAATCAAGGAAGTATTTGCTTGTAAAGTAATACCAGTTTCATCAATAACAAATTTAGGGAGAGAAGATGTGTATTTAACGATTAATGATTATTTATAAGGAGTGTTTTAAATGAATACGTTATTAGAATTTATTTATCAAAATCAAATGTCAATTATTTTAATTACTGTAGGATTGGGAGTTTTTTCTAGTTCATATGTAAGAAGCAACTTTGAAAAATATTCAAAAATACAAGGTAGTTTGAATTTAACAGGTGCAGAAATTGCAAAAAAAATTATGAATGCAAATGGTATTTATGATATTGACATAGAAACGATTGATATTAATTTAGGCGATCATTTTGATCCAAGAAATAAAGTTGTAAGACTTTCGCCAAATGTTGCAAATAGCAATAGTTTAGCAGCTCAAGCTATTGCTGCACATGAAATTGGACATGTATTACAATATAGTCAGGGCAGTAAACTTATCGCAATTAGAAATATGTTTTTACCAGCAGCTCAAATTGGATCTAAAGGTGTTTGGGTTGCAATAATTCTTGGTTTATTTTTTCAAATAACAGATTTTCTTTATTTAGGCATTGTTGCACTTTTTGCAATTCTTTTGTTTCAAGTTGCAACATTACCAGTTGAATTTGATGCTTCAAATCGTGCGCTTAAACAATTAACGACTTTGTCTATTGTTACTGAGGAATATAGTGTGGGGGTAAAAAAAATGTTGTCATCTGCAGCTCTTACATATGTTGTGGCGGTTATTTCATCAGTTCTAACAATTTTACGTTTACTTTCTATTGCAAGAAGAAGGTGAGTTTGACTATTATTTTTAATTATGATATAATTTTGTAAATCAGTGAAAAAGAGTAGTAGTATATTTATAATTTATAGAGAGTCAATGGTTGCTGTAAATTGATAATTATTATGTATGAAGTAACTTTGGAGATAATTGTATGAATTTTAGTAGTATAATTCGTTATGCGCGTTAAGCATATGAGTGTATAGATAAATCTATAAAATAAGGTGGTACCACGCGTCAGCGTCCTTATATTATAGATTTTTTTTAGAAAATAAGGGGGAAAAATGGATAGTAAATATAATCATTTAAAAGTTGAACACGGAAAAAGTAAAGAATGGAGAAATGCAAAAATATTTAATGCGGGAGATGAAAGTAAAGAGCCATATACAATAGTTATTCCACCACCAAATATCACAAGTAAATTGCATATTGGTCATGCGCTTAATTTAACGCTACAAGATATTATAATTCGTTATAATAGAATGAGTGGATATGATACATTATGGTTGTCTGGAATGGATCATGCTGGAATTGCAACTCAGGCTAAAGTTGATGAACGTCTTGTGGCAAATCATACTAATAGATATGAAATTGGAAGAGAATTATTTTTAAAAGAAGCTTGGAAGTGGACTGATGAACATAAAGAAATCATTCATAACCAGTGGGAAGTATTAGGACTTAGTCTTGATTATTCCAGAGAGAAATTTACGTTAGATGATGATTTAAATACAACAGTCAGTAGAGTTTTTATTGAGATGTATGAAAAAGGACTAATTTATCGTGGAGAGAGAATTATAAACTGGGATCCAGTAGCTAAGACTGCTCTATCTAATATAGAAGTGATTCATAAAGATGTTAAAGGATCGGAATATTATTTTAAATACGTAAGTGTTGATAATGAAGATGAGTTTTTAGAAATTATGACAACTAGACCAGAGACAATGTTTGGAGATGGAGTACTTGCTGTTCATCCTAATGATGAAAGATACAAAGAAAATATTGGTAAATACTACTATATTCCAAATACTAAGACAGCAATCCCTGTAGTTGCTGATGAGTATGTTACAATTGATAAAGGGAGTGGAGTAGTTAAAATTACAATGGCACATGA
>JBKEDG010000066.1:0-48569 GCA_047975285.1 Bacilli bacterium
ATATTCTTATAAAAATTATTTATTTCATCAAAATTCTTTCATAATTCAATTTCAATATCTTTTAACTTTAAAGTCTCTTGTCCTACATCAATTGCTATTAACTTATTATCTTTTACATTGTATTCATAATTTTCAATAGTTGTTTCACTTTTCCCGCTAGTAACACATTTGTCAACTGCACAGTTTTTGAAAATATAATTTTCAATCAGTACGTTGTTTTTATCATCACTGTACATACTAAAGATATATTTTTTATCACTATATGTTCTTATTAAAATAAAATTAACTTCATTTTTATTATCAGTATAGTCTTTGATATATCTATACTGATACTCAAATTCTTTTTTATTTGAATATTTAGTTTCAATTTTTTTACCATCATTCTTACTAAATGCATATTTTTGCTCATCAGTAGAATTTTTATATACTTCATACCCATTTTCTTCTGCATACTTAGTAATATTTTTCTCTTCAATAGCATCTTTATTTGCTTTTTCTATAGTTTGCTTTTTGTCACCACTATCATTATTTTCGCAACCAATGCTAGCAAAAACAAGTCCTAAACTTACCATTATAATTAAAATTTTCTTTATATTCATCTCTTTCTTAACCTTCCATTTCATATAGATATATATACATTATAAATCATTTATATATTATAGTCAATCAAATTAATTTACATTTAATTTGTTATATTAACTTTTTTTAACTTTCTTAAATAATTGTTAAATGCACTTAAAATTTATTAAAAACATTTATTTCAATTATTCCTGTCACGCTCTCATTAATACAAAAATTATAAACTAAAATAAAAATTTTTTGCTTAAAAATAACATTACTTTTAGTTTATGCTTTTAACTATGAAAATTACATATTAAAATGTATTTAATTTATTTACAAAAATTGTATTGTAATTTTAGCACAAAAAAAGTTGACTACAAAGTCAACTTTTTAATTATTATAGATTACTAGTCAATAATTTCAGCAACTACACCAGCACCAACTGTTCTTCCACCCTCACGAATAGAGAACTTAGTACCTTGTTCTACAGCGATTGGAGAAATTAATTCAACAATCATTTCAGTGTTTTCACCAGGACGAACCATATCAGTTCCTTCCATTAAGTTTACCACACCTGTAACATCTGTAGTACGGAAATAGAATTGTGGTCTATAGTTAGAAACGAATGGAGTCTTACGACCACCTTCTTCGTGACTAAGCACATAAACTTCTGCCTTGAACTTAGTATGTGGATTAACTGTTCCTGGCTTAGAAAGTACTTGTCCACGCCTAATATCTTCACGTTTAATTCCACGAAGTAATGCCCCAACATTATCTCCAGCTTCAGCTGAATCTAATAATTTGTGGAACATTTCAATTCCTGTTACAACTGTTTCAGTTCTTTCAGTACTCATACCTACGATTTCAACAGTATCATTTAAATTAATGCTACCACGCTCAACACGTCCTGTTGCAACAGTTCCACGCCCAGGAATTGTAAGAACACCCTCTACTGGCATTAAGAACGGCTTATCAGTATCACGTTCTGGTGCAGGAATATACTCATCCACTGCAGCCATTAATTCAGTAATTTTAGCTTCATATTCAGCATCACCTTCAAGAGCTTTTAATGCTGATCCATAAATAACTGGTGCATTATCTCCATCAAAGTCATATTCACTTAGTAATTCTCTTACTTCCATTTCAACAAGATCTAGAAGTTCAGCGTCATCTACCATATCACACTTATTTAAGAATACAACAATATTACTTAAACCTACTTGACGAGATAATAAGATATGCTCACGAGTCTGTGGCATAGGTCCATCAGTTGCAGAAACAACTAGGATAGCTCCATCCATTTGAGCAGCACCTGTAATCATATTTTTAACGTAGTCAGCATGCCCAGGACAGTCAACGTGCGCATAGTGACGAGTTTCAGTTTCATACTCAACATGAGCAGTGTTAATAGTGATTCCTCTTTCTCTTTCTTCTGGAGCACCATCAATTTGATCATATGCTTGAGCTTGAGCTCCACCAGTTTTAGCAAGTACAGTTGTAATTGCAGCAGTTAATGTTGTTTTACCGTGATCTACGTGTCCGATTGTCCCGATGTTAACATGAGTTTTCGAACGGTCGAATTTTTCTTTAGCCATTTTAAATTTCCTCCTTATATATCATTTATATTATATTTTAAAATGAGTGATTTTTCAAGTTATTACACATAATTAATAATAAATTTTGCTTATTTTTACTTTTTCTTTGCTATTTCATCAGCAATACTTTTTGGAACTTCTTCATAATGATCAAATGTCATAGTCGAAGTACCTCTACCTTGAGTATTTGTACGAAGTGCAGTTGCATATCCAAACATTTCAGATAACGGGACAGAAGCAGTTAATACTAGAGCATTCCCACGCTGTTCTTGTCCTGTTGGACGTCCACGACGTGAAGTGATATCTCCCATTACATTACCTAAATATTCTTCTGGCGCTACAACTTCTACATACATTACTGGTTCTAAAATAACAGGTTGACAATGATTTACGGCTTCACGTACTGCATAAGAAGCAGCAACCTCAAAAGCAATTTGTGATGAGTCAACATCATGATAAGATCCATCAAACAATGTACATTTAACATCAATCATTGGATATCCAGCAATCATACCACTTTCAAGGGAATGCTTAAGTCCCTTATCAACAGATGGAATATATTCACGAGGAACAACTCCACCAACAATTTTGTTTTCAAAAGCGTAACCCTCTCCAGGATTTGGTTCAAACTTAACCCAAACATGTCCAAATTGTCCACGTCCTCCTGACTGACGAACAAACTTTCCTTCAACATCAGCAGCAGTCTTAATTGTTTCTCTGTATGCAACTTGAGGAGCACCAATATTAGCTTCAACTTTGAACTCACGCTTCATTCTGTCCACTATGATGTCTAAATGTAACTCACCCATACCAGCAATAATAGTTTGCCCAGTTTCTTCATTAGTACTTGCTCTAAACGAAGGATCTTCTTCAGCAAGTTTTTGAAGAGCAGTAGCCATTTTATCTTGATCACCTTTTGACTTTGGTTCAACAGCAACAGATATAACTGGTTCTGGAAAAACCATATTTTCTAAGATAATTGGATTTTTTTCATCACAAAGCGTATCTCCAGTAGTAGTATTTTTTAATCCTACTGCAGCAGCAATATCTCCTGCATAAACAGCACTAATTTCTTCACGATCGTTTGCATGCATACGTAGAATACGACCAATTCTTTCTTTATTTCCCTTACTTGAGTTCAATACATATGAACCCGCATTTAAAACCCCAGAATACACTCTAAAAAATGATAGTCTACCAACAAATGGGTCTGTCATAATTTTAAAAGCTAATGCCGAAAACGGTTCTGAATCACAAGGCTTCCTGCTTGCTTCTCCACCATCTAATAATTCACCTTTAATAGCTTGTACATCAGTTGGCGATGGTAAATAATCAATAACTGCATCAAGCATTGGCTTAACACCTTTATTTTTAAATGCTGTACCACACATAACTGGGAAAAACTCTACCGATAATGTTGCTTTACGTATAGCACTTTTTATCATATCAATAGGAACTTCTTCTCCTTCTAAGTAAAGCATCATCATTTCATCATCATAACTAGCAACAGCTTCTAGCAAAGCATCTCTAGCATTAGCAACTTTTTCTTCTAACTCAGCAGGAATCTCAATAATTTCTGGAATTTCTTCATCTGCACCATCAAATTTCATTGCTTTCATTTCTATTAAATCAATTATACCTTCAAATTTATCTTCAGCCCCTATTGGCCATTGAATAGGCTGAGCATTGGCACCTAATCGATCCTTTATTGTCTTCAACGAATATTCAAAGTCTGCTCCTGTTTTATCCATTTTGTTTACAAATACAACACGTGGAACCATGTAGTCAGTAGCCTGACGCCAAACAGTTTCAGTTTGAGGTTCAACTCCTGCTTGTGCATCTAAAACTGTTACCGCTCCATCTAATACACGAAGCGAACGTGATACTTCTATAGTAAAATCAACGTGTCCAGGTGTATCAATAATGTTAATTGCATGATCTTTCCATTTTGCAAATGTTGCTGCAGAAGTAATTGTAATACCTCTTTCTTGCTCTTGTTCCATCCAGTCCATTTGTGAAGCACCATCATGTGTTTCACCAATTTTGTGAATTCGTCCCGTATGGTATAAAATACGCTCAGTCGTTGTTGTCTTACCAGCATCTATATGAGCCATTATACCAAGATTACGAGTTTTTTCTAACGACGTAGTTCTTGCCATAATTTCCTCCCATTACCAACGATAGTGAGCAAATGCTTTATTAGCTTCGGCCATACGATGAACATCTTCACGCTTTTTAACAGCTCCACCTGTCTCATTAGCAGCATCCATAAGTTCACCTGCTAATTTATCAACCATTGTCTTCTCACTACGATCTTTTCTTAATCTTGAATAAGTCACTAGCCATCTAAGTCCTAGCGCTTGTCTTCTTTTATCATCAACCTCTACAGGGATTTGATAATTAGCACCACCAATCCTTCTTGATCTTACTTCCATAATTGGCATAATGTTTTCTAAAGCTTGATTAAAAACGTCCATTGCAGGATTTCCTGTATTTGACTCTATTTTCTCCAAAGCTCCGTATATAATTTTTTGTGCTTTACCTCTCTTACCATCAACCATAAATGAGTTAACTAATTTAGTTATAACAACACTATCGTATATTGGATCTGGTAAAACAACTCTCTTAGGAACCGTACCTTTTCTAGGCATATTATCCCTCCTTCCATAAATATAATATTATTTAGGTCTTTTAGTACCGTATTTAGAACGACTTTGTTTACGTCCATCAACACCAGCAGTATCTAAAGTACCTCTTATTACGTGATATCTAACTCCAATTAAGTCTTTAACTCTTCCCCCACGAATCATAACAACACTATGTTCTTGTAGGTTGTGTCCTTCTCCTGGAATATAAGCAGCAACTTCTAAACCATTTGATAATCTAACTCTCGCAAATCTTCTAAGTGCCGAGTTTGGTTTCTTTGGTGTAAGTGTTCCAACCTTAGTACAAACTCCTCGCTTTTGCGGAGAAAACTGTCCAGTTCTCTTTTTCTTTAAACTGTTGTAATTTATTCCAAGTACTGGTGACTTTGATTTTTTACTTTTATCAGTTCTAGGCTTTCTTACTAATTGATTTATAGTAGGCATAATCCACTCTCCTTTCTACACACACCCTCGTGTGTCAAATAACCTTTTATATTATAGCATTAATAAAATCCACTGTCAAACAAATATTGCAAATTATGTATTTTTCTCTCTATTAGTTAAAAAAAATCATTATAACATATTTTGTTTAATTATATTTTTTAATAGAGCGATAATAATTTCATTATTATTCCTATTCATTATTTTAATCTACTATACATTAATTAAATGACTATATGAATTTGAAGAAATAGTTATTTTTATCACATAAAAAACCTTTGCTAATAACATCATTTACTAATATCACCAAAGGATTTCTATTATTTTATTTATCACAAAATTTATTTTTTTATCTAGGGCAAATATAATTTTTGCTAGTCTCGTATTTATATAATGAACTTTGATTGTTCAATCTCGCAGTTTCTTTTTTTATCTCTAAATCAGCTGTGATTTTCTTATCTATTCTGCTTTTTGCTTCGCCATGTTTTTTGGCAAGTTCTATATTAACATTTTCTAAATCATCAATATCATCTAAACTTACAGACTCTTTAGAAATAAGTTCGCTACCACGATTTTTTAACTCCATTATATCTAATTCTTCTTGTTTATTATATTTATCTGTACTTTTAGATATCTCACTTTCATACAGTTTTTTTGCTTCTTCAAAAGTTTTATTAACTTCTAATTGTAAATTATCGTTAATTTTGACACGATAATCCTTGATTTTTTCTTTTGCTTGTTTAGAATCTTTACCTTTCAAATCTAATTCTATATCTAATTTTAAATTTTTTAACTCAATCCTTGTATTTTCTTCAATATAACCCATTTCCTTATATTTTTTATAGGTTTCATCTATTGATTTAACTTCTTCGTCAAGTTGCTTAATTTCTTTATTTATTAAAATGTTATCTTCATATCTTAAAAATCCATAAATACCACTACAAACAATAACCAAAGAAAATGTGAATATTGCTACTATAACATTAAATCTACTTTTCATATCACTTCTCCTCATAATTTAATTAGATCTTATTTCCATAAACAAAGACTTTCTTGTTTAATCCTATCAACAATACAATTTCAATCAGTATAATAACAATTGCGTAGTATAAATTTAAAGTTATTACATAGTACATCAAGCCCATACAACAAAAATAAACAACTACCAACCAGTTTATAATTTTGATTTTATTTACTCTATACTCTTTACGTACATACATAACATGAAATAAACATAATATAATTCTAGTCAAAACATACGAATAAATAGAAAAGTTAGAAATAAGAATGAGAATTATAAAAACTATTTCACTAAGAATTAATACAGCAATTAACCCAGAAATATTGCCAGACACACCGTATTCAAATAGTAATTTATTTATTCTATGTAAATTATTTACATCGTTTTTATATTTAATTTTAATTAAACCTACTATGCATACAACTAATATCAATATAAGTGCGATAACTAAATTGTTCATAATAAATTTATACATCAGTTGTATCACCACGTATTTGCAGAATATTTTTATATGTTTTTTCTATGTCATCACGATTTTTCGATGCTAGTTGAGAAATAATATAAGCTTCATTATCACTCACATATAAATATCCTAATGCCACATAATAATTGCTAGTCAAATCACAATTTTTATTATCTTTGTACATAATATCTACTTGTGAAAAATTATAAAAAGCAATAAAATCAACATGTCTATCTAAAATAATTCTCTTACCAGAATTAGTATCTACAGCGAACCCTTCAACTTCTTGATCATAGACAATTCCATTCGGGGACATAATCTTTAATCTCATTTTAGTTATCTCCTAATAAACTTCTAATATCATCTAAGTATAAAAACTTTTGCTCTTCTACATCATCTAATGTTCCATTTAAAATAAGTTCTACAGATTCAAGCGTTTCATCAATAGAAAAATACTTTCCTTGTTTACCAGTAAACTGTTTTGAAACAAAGAAATTTTGAGAAAAGAAATTGCGAAGTTTCCTCGCTCTTCTAACAATATTTTTATCTTCATCACCTAATTCATCTATTCCTAAAATATTTATAATATCCTGTAATTCATCATATTTTTGTAAATATAATTTAGTTTTATTAGCTAATTTATAGTGTCTTTCTCCTACGTATTTTGGATCTAGAACTCTTGAAGTTGATTCAAGAGGATTAATTGCTGGATATATTCCAATTGATGCTATTTTTCTATCTAGAACTATTGTAGAATCAAGATGTGAAAATACTGCTGCTGCTGAAGGGTCATCAATATCGTCTGCAGGAAGATACACAGCTTGAATTGAAGTAATTGAACCACTTGTAGTTGACACGATTCTTTCTTGAAATTTTCCTACTTCTTGTACAAGAGTTGATTGATAACCACCAGATATTGGAATTTTACCCGTAAGCGCTGCTGTTTCTGCACCAGCTTGAATAAATCTAAAAACGTTATCAACAAAGAAAAGCACATCCTGATTATTAACATCTCTAAAATGTTCTGCAACTGTTAATGCTGCTAAAGCTGTACGCATACGCACACCTGGAGATTCATTCATTTGTCCTAAAATAATTGAAGTATTCTCCAAAACTCCTACTTCTTTAAGTTCATTATATAAAGAAACTCCCTCTCTAGATCTTTCACCAACACCTGCAAAAACTGAATTATTACCATTTTCTCCAACATTATGAATTAATTCCTTAACAATAACAGTCTTTCCAACTCCTGCTCCACCAAATAAACCAACTTTCCCACCTTTTAAAACTGGGCATAATAAGTCAATAATTTTTATTCCTGTTTCCATAATTTCCTTATTGATTGCAAGTGTTTCTAAATTGGGTGCTTTTTGATAAATTGATTTTTTAGTTTTAATTTCATCCATTGATAATCCATCAATTGGTCTACCATAAATGTTAATCATTCTTCCTAATACATCATTTCCAACTGGAATTTCAATTGTTTTTTGCGTATTTTCAACTTTTGTTCCACGAGACAACCCTGTAGTTTCTCCTACAGTTATTGCCTTTACTGTACTAATTCCAGAATGTTCAACTACCTCTGCAATATATTCATCTTGGTCTGTTTTATAACGTAGTGCAATTCCTATTTCAGGCAAATTTCTATCTTCAAATTCAATTTCTAAAACAAATCCGTTTATTGCAATAATTGTTCCTATATCCTTATTACTCATTTTCACTCTCCCCAATCACTTCAGCACTACTTATAATTCCAAATAATTCTTTTGTACTAGATTGTGTTCTTTCTTTTCTCTCTACTTTTGTAACTGTTTTTAATTTATTTTCAATTGATTTTCTCGCTAAAAACATTGCCATTCTTCTTGCACAATATTCACTGGCTAAAGAACTAAGTAATAAATTATACAACATTCCACACAAATAATTTTGACTCAATAAAAATATTATATCTTCTTCCGCCTCTTCAAAATCCAAAATTCCAGTTAGAATTTTCTCATCTTCATCTTCATCGTCTAACATTTCTAATGGAAATAAGCATTTATTCGTAACTGTACTATTCAACGCATCATCATAGTTAGTATAAACAATATCAACCGATGAAATTTCTCCACCAACAACCTTTTGCAACATTCTTGATGTTAACTCTGTAGTATCTTCAATAGTAATACTTTCTAATGATTTATCACTATACCACGCTATATCATAGCCATTATTTTTTAATTGTTTATAACCCTGCTTTCCTATTACATATAATTGATACCCATCATTATTATCACAAATAACTTCATTTACTTTTTCTATTACACTAAAGTTATAAGACCCACAAAATCCACGATTAGAAGTTATAACAATTAGTAACTTAGGCTTACTATAATCTATCATATTCATTGGCGTATCTATCCTATTTGATAATTGTTTTAGTGTACTTAGAACTGTTTTTTGATATCCAATTGATTTATCGGCTCTTCTTAAAATTTGATTAATTCTACTCATTGTTGATATTTCGTTAATATGGATAACTTTTTTTGTTTTTTTTAGAGCTTTAACCTCTTTTTCTAAATCTTTAATTTTCCCCACAGCACTTACCCCACTGTATCTGTAAAGACTTTATCAAAAGTTTTTTTAATATTTTCAGGTAAAACCTCAACAGTTAATAAATCATTTTCAATACTTTCATAGTCATTAATCTTTCTAATTTTATTTATTAAATTATTTTTCAAAGTTTTTATTTCATTAATATCTACATTCAAAAAATAACCTTCGTTAAAACAATATAAAATATAAACTTGTTCTAACAGTGAATAGTGTTGATCTAATTCCTGATTAAATAGTTTTAATAGAATTTCTCCATCTTTAATTCTTTTTAGATTTTCCTCGGATATATTATTATCAAATGCTAAAAATTCATTTAGTTCATAGTACTGTGAAAGTGTTAAAATAAGCCCTACACTAAGGTTTTTCATTATTGGGTACTGACTATTTGCTCCAACACGTGAAACTGATTCTCCAATTGATATAGCAGGTTTTTGATTTTGATTAAACAACTCCGATTTTATATAAAACTGTCCATCAGTGATTGAAATAATATTAGTTGGTATATAAGCAGTTAAATCATCTGATAAAAGTTCAACGATTGGAAGAGCTGTAATACTTCCTCCACCTTTAGATTTCTTTAACTGCGAAGCTCTTTCTAAAAGACTAGAGTGAATGTAAAAAATATCTCCGGGATATGCTTCTCTTCCAGGAGGACGCATAAATAATAAACTAATTGTGCGATAAATATCCGCATGTTTACTAAGATCATCAAAGATAATTAAAACATCTTTCCCTTTATTTCTAAGTTCTTCCGCAAAAGCAATACCAGCGTATGGTGCTAAATACTGCATAGTAATTGAATCACTAGCATTAGTAGCAACTATAGTTGTATAATCCATTGCACCATTAACTTTAAGACTATTTAAAACATCAGCTATGTATGCCATCTTTTGTCCAATTGATACATAAACACAATAGACACCTTTACCTTTTTGATTTAGAATTGTTTGCAGACCAATCTGGGTCTTCCCAATTTGTCTATTACCGACTATTAGCTGTCTTTGTCCCTTACCAATTGGGACCATTGAATCTATCATTAACATTCCAGTCATTAATGGACGGTGCACATCAACCATATCAACTATTGTAGCAGATGGCATAAATACAGATTTAGTGCCATCTACACTTTTTACTGACATAGAGTCGCTAGTTTCATTTAATACGTCTCCAAGAGAATTAATAACCGACCCCACTGCTGACTCATCAAAAGGTAAATTAAATAACTCATTAGTACTTGAAACTTCATCTCCTTCATAGATTGCTATATCTTGTTCTAGTAAACCAACTCCAACCAATCCTTCAGACAAATCAAGTACTACTCCACGCACCTTCTTTTCAATTATAACTAATTCATGCATCCTTACTTTATCTAGTCCTGAACAAAATATTATTCCATCAAATATTTTTTCAACACGACCATTGTTTTTTATATATTCCCAATCTACATCTTTCGTAAATTTACTAATATCAAATTCTAATGTTTTTGCCATGTGCTACTCCTTTTACTTTGTCTAAATATTTTATAACTAATGTTTTATATGAATAATCAACAAAAATTTCTCCAAAACTAATCGTGAATCCTTCTAAAATATTTTCATCTATTTCATATTTTAATTGGTAAATTTCATTAGAATAATTCCAATTTTTACCTATTTGTTTTTTTATATACTCATTAGCATATTTTATAGTAATTATCCCTGTTTTATATCTATAATTGAAGCATTTTATATAATTAGTGTAAATGCTTGATAAGTGCTTATAATTATATTCTTTTAAGATATACAAAATGAATTCTGCAAAGCCTTTGTTAATTTCAATTATATTAATCTCTTTATCAATTTCTTGTAATTTTTCTTCAGCAGATAGAAATCTATTCCTAAGAATTCTTTTAGCATTTTGTGTTTTATAATACCTCATAAAACTTTTAAAAATTTCCTTAAACACTATATTATCCTCTAACTTGTACATATCCAAAACTTTCAAAATAAATACATACGGAAGTGCACAACGAATTTCATTTCTTTTTAATGCATAGTCAAAATCATATATACCTCTATTAATCAACTTATCCTTATTACTAACATATTCATCAAGAACATCCTCAAAAACTAAATTAATTAAAGATTTTTCTGACAATGTATTTTCATTAAAGTTATTATAATTTTTTCTCAATGAAAATATTTCCTTCATTGCATATTGCTTATTATCATCTATAAGTAATTGATCTGATAAAGTTTCTTGAACTTCATTTAATTTTTGAGATAAAATTGATATTTTCAAATCTCTGTTTGATATATCAGTTTCATACTTTTCTTTAAATATATTGATATTTTGATCAGATATTTCATTATTGTTAAAAGTGTAATTAAAATTATAATCCGTTTTTTTTGAAATAAATTTTACTAATTCAATGATTATCACGCTTAAAAATACTGTACTTGCAAGTGCGATGATAATCTCTAAAATTGTATATATTTCTTTTTGCATATACAGCCTACTTTACAAAAGGATTTGCATATATTAGAATTATTGCAAGTGCAATTGCAAATAAAATGATTGCAAGCATCATCATTAATCCTACAAAAAGCATTGATGTTACTTCTTTTTTAGCACTTGGGTTTTTCCCAACTGCTTCTGTTGCTTTACTAAGGGCAATACCTTGCCCAATTCCTACACCTAAAATTGATAATCCTACAACTAATGCTGCACCCAACAAACTTAACGCTACTACTAAATTCATAATCTACTCTCCCTCTTTTTCTAAATATGTATAATTAACTATTCCATCATTTGTATCATATACAACTACTCTGTATATATCTTTTTTGCTATATTTACTAATTAAACCGTTAATCTCTATATCTTTATCAGTATTAATATCAACACTTTTATTTATGATTTTTTCAAATCCATCTGTCCCTTTTTTTTCAAATACAATTTCATAACTTGAATTAGCTGCATCTCTCATTGTGAACACTAACTCTCCATCATAATTATTAAAAATTTGTGAACTATTCTCACCCTTTTTAAATTCATTAAATATAAGTTGGTTTTGTTTTTTAAAGTCAACGCTCCCAACGTCATATATAAAGTCCCTATTCTTATTTTTATTTGATAGTGAGACTCTCAACGTAGCATCAATATTATCTGCTTCCTTTAACGGAATAAACGATATATTAGAATCTTTATTTTTTATTATTTCAACAGGTATATTTTCTGTACCAAATATTTTTTTTTCGCTAAGTTCAACAGTTGCGTTTTCTAGTGCATAATCATATAATTCCAAATCATAATTTAAACTAAATTGTTCACTATTTTCTCGTTCTAAATTATATGACTTAAGTTGTACTGCACTCTTTGTTGTTAACATTCTAGACTGCTTAAAACTTAATTTATCATTAGTTCCTAAAATAATTTCTAATTTTACATAATAACTACTATTCTCATTTAGTGAAGAAACAACTAGTCTACTTCCTCCTGAATTTAACACATTAGGATCAACGCTAATTGTATTAACTATTTTATCATTGTTATTGTAAATATGTAGTTTAGCACTTTTTACATCATCTACAATAGCATCTAGACTTATATCAACTGTAAAGGTACTTGCACCTATTTGAGAAAATTCATATATCGCACTGACATTTTGAGTAGTAAATAATGCAACATTTGTTGTTCTTGTAACTATACCTTTACCATCACCTAAATCATATTTGTATTTTAATCTAAGGGTATAATTAGAATTGACATTTAAACCTGAAATATTTACATTGTTTGAGTAAGCACTTTCGTAACTAGTTTTTACTACTTTCCCATTTTCATTTAAAATATCAAACTGTAATTGACCAACCAATGTATTAGAAGGATCACTAACAAATAAATTGCTATTAATCTTCGTTGCAAAAACTTTTGTAGATGTTAATTCAACAATAGGAATCTTATTTCCAGATAACTTGTCATTAATTTTAGAAATAGCTTTGTTCATATCTGCAATATTATCTATTGAATTCCCATTAGAATCTTTATTATTATCCACACTTTCTTCCGCTTTTTTTGACTCTTTTTCTTCCTCTAGTAAAACTAGTTTTTCATTGTCGCTGCCACCATACTTAGTTAAATCAATAATCGTGTCATTAACATAATATTTTTCATCACTGATATCAACTTTGTGATTTTCATCAAGTTCTATAACTAGGTGACCAATGTAGCGCTCTTTTTTAGTATTATTATCAACTACTGCTGTAACGCTTCCAGTTTTATCAATCAATAGTAGCGGATTACTTATTTCTCCAATTAATTCTCCATCAACAAGTAATTTTCCACTACCAGCAACAAAGTACTGTCTATTATCTAATTTCACAATTTCATTTTCTAAAATTTCATTAGAATTATCATTCTTATATCCACTTTCAACTTTTGAATACACTACCCTACCGTCTGTATTTCTAGCAACACCACTCTCATCAATAGTAGGTGCGGGACTTAAAAACATCAAGTCCCCATTCTCCATAACAAACATAGAATTATCAAATACCTTATCCTTTGTATCCTCATTATTCGTTAATAAAACTTGCTCATTGTTCCAGTTTCTATAAACAATATCTTTTTTAGCAAATTGAATTGTTTGATAGTTAGTATCTAGCACACTACCATTATCTTTTAAAACTATTGTATCGAACCTGTTATGTTGTTTACTCCCCCAAAATACAATGCCACCAACAACTAAAAGTGCAACAATTAAAATTATATATATTTTATTCTTCATATAATCCACCCACTATCTGATAGCTATTATTATCTTTATCTTTTATTTCAATCTTTTCAATATCCTGCATTTTTATTGGGATTTTAAATTGTTCATTTAAAGTCTTTAATTTTGTTTGTGTTTCATAAGTTTCATTATCTTTAAATAGTCCAATGAATTTTTCAAATATATTTTGCTTTTTAGTAACTCTAATATCAATAACTCCTTCATCATTGATATAATCAGCAGATGTTAATTTTACACTATTTTTCCCCTCAATAACATATATTGGTTGATTGACGCTATTTTCAAAATATTCTACATTAGAAACATTGTCATCATTTATGCTAACAATAGTAATATCTTTAATATTAGCTGGGATTTCCACTGTTGCAGCAGTTGATAAATTATTCTTACTATTTATTAACGTATTGTTTTCATCATAAACATTAATCTGTTTAACTGATTTGTCTATATCATAAATTTTAAGTTTTTGTCCTTCTTTTACCACTTTACTTCTTAACTGTGATACTTCAACAAATCTTACAATACTTTTTTGACTGTAGACATCAACTCCACCACCATCATCTTTAGTATAGTTAACAACAACTTCTCCATAGTATATTCCTGATTGATCAAGCGTAAAAGTTGTTGATAAATCACTTGGGAAACTACTTGGAACAGTTATCTGATTTGATTTAATAAGCTTCGCATCATTTCCAATATTCAAGTCTGCTTCACTATCCCATTTATATAAATTAATTGCTATATTATCGATTATTGAACTATTGTGATTTAAGTTATTGACTTGCATTTCAATAGAATTATTACTAACAACCATAGTTGTTGAAGAAGAAGTTACAAATTGATTTAAAGTTTTGAAACTAGCACTATATTTCTTTGGTCCTATAGTAATTAAATCATTATAAGAAGTAGCAATAAACTCTATCTCATAATTCGTATTTGGAGTTAAATTAGTATAATTAAGATCTATATAACCACTATCAACATCTCTTGTAAATTGTTTATTACTTCCATCAACTAAAGTTTTCTTACCATCTTCCACTTTATATAATGCTGATTCGAAGTTTCTAGTTCCACACCCAAATACATTATTAGGATCATTATACGTGAATCTATATGTTGCATAATCTTCTCCACGACTTATTCCAGCAATATCTGCACGATTCACGCCTACTCCATCAATTGTAATACTATTAACATTAACTAACACGTCATATGAATCTTCTAAATTCGTTTCAACATAAGCAGCTATCAAGTAATCACCTGCTGTATAGTTACGTCCTGTAAATCCATTTTCAAACATTTTCATATCAATACTTGTATCACTTGGATTATCTTCTACACCAAATGTATATGTTTTAACTTTTAACCCTTGATTAAATTCTAACAATTGTTTCATCTGTTCTAAATCAGATAGATTATAGTTACCAGACGGTTTTTTATACCAAACATACTTAATATTTTTAGCCACATTACCCAAATCTTCATATGTTAATACTCCTGTAGTTTTAGGAATCCCACATGAATCTTTAATCCATTGATACTTTGAATTACTTGCTGTTGGTAAAATAATTTTTGTTTTAAATTTGTTTTTATAAAATACTTCTGTAATATCTTCACTACCGTCTTGTAAATTATACGTACCTACTATCTCAAGAACGTATTCTGTATTAGAAACTAGTCCTTTAATAATATTGCTATTTTTACTTAAATATTCAATGTTATACTCTTCAACAATCGTACCATCTTTTGCTGACTTTAAACGAATTTTTGTATCATATACATCATTTTTAGATAATAATGTCTCATCATTATCAGTAAACGAATAAGCAAAGTCTATACTTCCATCATAAACTTGGAAATTAACCACATCAACAGTTGGTTTACTTAATGGGTCTATGAACAGCTCTTCTTCATTTGAAAATTCGCTTTGTTTTATTTGATAAATTTGAACATTAGAAGCATTATTGCTTTCACTAACAAGCGAACCTTCAACAAAACTTACATTCTCACCATTTAAAGTGATAATATATGACCCATCATCTTGTAAAACAAAGTCTACACTAGCATTATTATTTTCACTTTCTACAACGACACCTTTTTCAGAACTTAAATATTTTTCTGTTCTAACATTGTAAAGTTTAGCACCAATAAAATCTCCATCTTCATTTCTACTTCCACCTTCTATAGTATAGGCATTAGCATAATTTAAAGATTCAACTATTTGTACTTTATTGTCATTTAATCCAATGTACTTATTAAGTTTAGTATCTACAAGTGATATATTCCCTTGGAATTTATTATTAATTTCATGATTCGAGTAATAAACTTCTCCCTTTGTCTTGAAATTATATTTATGATCAAACATCAAATCTTCTGTAGGCAACTTAATTTTATCCCCATCAAACATTTTCTTACCAGTAACGTTTTTGTCTAAAATTGTTACTCCAGTATTAGTTTCTACTAAATCATATTTTACAAATAGGGATAATATTTTTGTTATCTCATTAACATTTGATATTTTGAAATCTAATAATTTATTTTCTTTATCATAAGATAAAGCAGTGTTTGGAACAAAATCATATGATAGCATTACAGCTAAATTTGTATCTTGAAGATTCATAAGTATTTCTTCATCATTAATAATCTCTTGCACTTTTGCAATTGTGCTTAATGAAGTGATACTTCCTCCAATAGTTATAGAATTTTTTCCCACTTGTAAATTCGTCTCACTACTACCAGTTTTTAACTTTAAAGTACCATCCACTATACTATTATCATTATCAATTACATTGATATTCATTTTAAGACCATCTTTAGTTCTAGACACAAATTCGTATTTTACTTTTGGAATATCTTTTTTTACTACTTTAATATCACTTGAAACTTTCATTCTAGTTATTTCATAATTATCATTGTATGTTATTTTAGAAACAACTACATAACTATATCCTCTTCCTAGTTCTTTTTGATTAATATCAAATAACACGTTTTTATCAAAATTATCTTTTGATTCAACAACTAAAGTTTTCAATGATTTAGATAAATCATTACTATTATAAATATCATATGTAATACTATCAATACTGCTATCTAAATCACTGTATGGTAAGTCATCTTTATTACCAATGATTGCTGACATTATTTTATCTTTATCTAAATCCAGATGAACTGTATTTGCTAGTGGTATTTGCTTTCTTGTTTTAAGAGCGTTGTTCGAAACATTCACTTCAATAACATTGCTACCATCATCTAAAACATCTATAAATTTTATTTTATATTCCGTATTAGAATTTAATTCAACACCAAGAGTCTCCATTGAAAACACAAAGTCTTTCCCATCCGCACTTAATAATTGTTCAAAATCACTGTGATTAAAATCTTGCACATCTCCTATTAATGCTCCTGTTTTAGCATTAATAAGTTGCATCTTACCCGTAGTCAAGACATTACTATTCTCTAGGAATTTAATGTTTGCCTTAACTTGACTAGTAGTCGTATTTTTTTGATCCACTAAAACCACTGCTTCAACAGGATCAACTTGAGTAGTCGTAAAATTATATTCACCAATTACTTCATTAACCATTTCACTTGAAGTTGATAAAGTGTAATATGATTTTGCAATAATTCTATAATTATTATTAGCAGTTAGCTTATTATAATTTATTTGTAAATCTTTAAAATCAGCCTTATTCTTAATTACCATCGTACTATTATCAACATCAACATACTTACCTTCATCTAATTTTTGTAAAACTAGCGTCGCATTTAACGTAGAAGTAATAACTGCTGTTTCATCAGGGTCGTATAAATCGGCTGTTAATGACATTTTAGTAGATGCAACATTTGGATCTGAAAAAATCACGGACGGTTTTTCCTTAGCTTTTAATGTTTCAAACATTAGATTTTCATTTACAGTCAAATCTATTCCACTGTTATTTTTAATCTCTGAAAATTTTACTACATAAGCAGTATTCTCTTCTAAACCTTCATATTTAAACTTAGCACTAGCTCCCATAGTAAGTTCAAAAACTTCTTGGCTAGTTAGAATAATACCGTTTCCAACCAAATCATTATCAGCTACTTTATAAACTTGTAATTTCGCACTACCATCTTTTAGAGCACTGTGATTATCAAGGACTGTAACTGTAAAATTAACACTATTACTTGTAACGTCAGTTTTTGTAAAAATAGTTTTTACAACTACAGAATTTCTTGTAAACATTGTTTCTGATTCACCAATTAGGACATTCTGCTTTTCTCCGTTTCCATCAGCTAAATCATAAGTACCTGTTACAAGCACCTTATAGTCTCTACCAGATTTTAAGTTATCAAAAGTAAAAGTTCCAGTTAAATCTGCTCTACTACGAATGGCTTTTGAAGTTATAAAATCTCCTAAACTACCATCTTGGTTAACATAATAAATTGTTGCTCTTGGTAAAAATAATTCTGAATCCATTTTTAAAACTTCATCTTTATCCGTAATGTCATAGTCAACAACAATTTCTGATTCACCAGACGCTTGCTTATCCCAAATAAGTTCTGCTTCTGGTTTTTCAAAAGCACTTCTAGTTTTAAACTCTAGGACTCCTCCATTTATTTGATACTCATTAGTTTCTGATTTAAACTGTTCTAACTTTATTACATATTCTGCATCGTTTGTTAATTTCTCAAATTTATAATCTTTCCCACCAGATAATGCAAGTTTACTTAAATCTTTAGTTAAATCAATTGTACTAATCGCATTCGGATTTCCTTTTAAATATAATGAAACCTGCCCCGAAACAACTTCTGAAATATCACTTAAAATTTCTATATTATAATCAATACTATTAACAGTAATTTCATTATCTGTTAATTTTGCTTCAATAGGAGATAAAGATGTTGTTGATAAAGTATCACTTTTCCCTATTTCTTGTTGATATGCAATTCCACTCATCTTATTAATATCATAAGATGCATTTAAAACAACTATATAATCAGTTTCAGCACTAAGGCCATCAAACTCTACTCGTGACTTCAAATTAGCATTGTTTTGTGTTAAAGCAACAGAATCAACTGCCTCCCCAACAATTTCTTGATTTGAATCTACTTCATAGATTGAAAATATCGGATAATCACCTTGCGCAATAATCATTGCTTCATCTATATCTGTAATTTTATAATCAAGTGTAATACTTTTATATGTACTACCATAGTCAAAAAATTCTACTGTGGGAACATCCTTTTCAAATAGTGTTTTAAAAGTAGCTTTACCTGAAATGTTAATTGCATTATTACCACTATCTACTCCATCAACAAGTTCTATATCATACTCATTATTGGCAACTAAGTCTTTTAACTCTAAAGTATACCCACCATTTGGAAGCATAGCAATTTCTTTACTATCTAATTCTATAAATTCCACACTAGCATCAGTATTATTAGCAAGTTTAATTTTAACACCTTTTAAATCATTATTTACATCATCCACATTAATTTTAAATATCGCCCCATCTGACTTAACAATCTCTTCCTTAAATGTAGCATTTAATTTAGGAACATCTGTAGTCATGAACACATCAGAAGCGACTTCATAACTACGAAGCCCTTCACCATCCTCTAAATCAATCATACTCTTAAACACAAGTTTATATTCACTGTTTGCAGTAAGCTTGTCAAATAATTTTGTATCAACCAAATCTGCCCTATTTTCAATTTCAATTTCTTGTGAATTTTCCTCATATTTCCCTTCACTATCTAATTTATATAATGTTAACGTTGGATTAGTATCCTTAGAAAATTCTATTGTTTCATCTGCATCTGTTATAATATGTTTAATTTCTAAATAACTAGACCCTGCTTTTTCTAGTTTAAACTCAAATTCAGGTTCCACAGTATCATACATCAATTCAAAAACATCAGAAGCTTTTGAATAAATTGTAAACTGCTCATTAGATATTTCTCCTGTTGCTTTAGCAACAAATATATAATCGCCATTCTTCATATTAGAATTTCTAAACGCTTGTACACTTTGATTTATTCTATTCCCATCAACTTGTACTGAAAGATAACTGGTAGCCAAAGTTCCATTAACATCATATTCTGACTTCAAATAAGCATTGTATTCTATACTACTAATTGATTCATCTTTATCTACAATATTATCTAAATTTAATTTAAATAATTGTTTATCATCTTGATAAGAAACCTCAACTCTTCCAATTGTCGGTAAATCCTTTTTAGTATTAGCAATCAAATACCAGCTAGAATCGACATTTTGATTATCTTTAGTAACAATCTTAGCATAATCAATATAATAACTTGAATTAGATTCAATATCGTCAATTACAACAATAGGATTTGTATCTAATTGCCCAATATTAACAACCTTTTCCTTTATTAAACCATCAGTTCCATCATTTTTTTTATAACCTATTACTAAATCATTTAAATCTTTCCAACCTTTTTCAAACTCAATTGAAATACTATCACTAGTTGTATCAAGGAGTTTAGCACTAAGGTTTACTTTATCTAAATTAAAATGTTTGCGGTAAAATACAGCATTTACTTCTTTTTTTCCAAGGTACACTCCCTCAACAGATAAGTAATAATCCGTTTGATATTTCAAACTTGAGAAATTAAATGTTCCACTTTCTTTTGATAAGTCATACTCTTGCTTTTCAACAACTTTTTGCTTATCATCTTTAACAGTAACTGTTAAACCTTTTAAACGCTTATCAACATCAGTAACTAGTAATTCTCCTTTAATAGTATTTCCATCACTATGAGCGTTAACGTCAACCAAAGGAATGCTATATTCTATTTCAAGAAGCGATGCAAGTTCTACATCACTACCACCAGTTCCTTTTGAATCGTCTTTTTTTGACTCATCTTTATTTTCTTCATTATCCTTATTTTCTTCTTGTTCCTTTATATTATCTTTCAATAACGATTTATCAATATCATCATCAAAATTAACCTTGATATTATTTAAACTAACTTCTTCATCTTTTGAAAGTACTAATTTTTCCTCAGCTAGCATAAATTTTGCGCCACTACTCTTAAGAGTAATATACATATCATCACTTATTGTCTCATCATATTTCCCATCACTAAAAACTCTAATTTTTTTATTTTCATCAATTGATACATATAAAGCACTGTCATCATAGCTTTTGCTATAGTCATACCCATTTTCAAGCACAGTTTCATCTAATATTAAATACTGACCTTGATTTAGTTTTACAATTGATCCCTTTGATGCACTATCAATTATATTGGTATTATCTTTAACCTTATTTCCAATATTGTACTTATCATTATCTAATTCTATTGTTGATTTAGATTTTAAATCATAAATTTCATTTTTACTAACAAATAATACCGAATTACTTAACAGCTCTGTCTCACCTGATTCAAGAAATAATATTCTACCATCATTTAATAAGAAAGAATCTTTATCATCTACTAATTTTGGAGAATTATAAATACTATCTAAACTGTACCTAGCTTTAGAAGAAAATGACTGAGCACTCCCATCGATATCATATGTATATCCTTTACTTTTTATTGCATATGAGTTATTCATGCTTGGGCGTGTTGCTAAAAACACGGTCGTAAGCACTGCAACTACTGCAACTATAATTGTCCCTGCTAATAATTGTTTTTTCATTTTTCCCCCTTTAAATTTTCACTACACTTATATACAACTTCTCCACTCTGATTAAGTGCCAAATCAATTGATTTTTCTGACTTAATAAGATAGAATTTTTCAAAAGGCTCTACATTTAATTCATACATATTTTTGTCAATGTAAATTACCTTACCTTCATATAAGTTATCACTATCAAATAATTCTAATATTACTTTGTCATTATCAAACTTTAATGTGAATACATCCTCGCATACATAATTTCCATTAATTTTAGGATGATTCTCAAAATACTTCTCTAACGCTACAACACTGATAAAAAGTAATATTGTTACTAAACTAACAGTAATAACCTTTTTTACATACATTTTATATTCCAATTAATGTCATCTCCCTTAATTACATTACGTATTAAAAATAACATTTTTAACGTATAGGGTCAATATAAGTATTATTGCATTTGTGTATGTTTTGTATATTTTTTTAATAATTTATATACAATTCTATTGACACATTTTGAACCATCGATAAAAACTAAATATTTGATTTCAATCTTACATAATTTTTTAGTGAAAAATCAATAAACTATTCTCATTATACGATAACAAATTACCTAATAATCATCTTCAATATTTTATCTTATTTGCATTTTACTAAAACGTTCAGTAAAATTATAAAATATTTTTACTACACAATTATCTTTATTATTTTTAGTACATTCAAACTCCTAAACAAGCACTGAACATAAACTTTTAAGATATCAAACATGATTTACAAAATTATTATAGTGTTCCATTTTTGAAGTTTTATGAAAAATATGATATAATGTTAAATATTACTTTTTGTAGATATATTTAAAAGATTATAATAGGGAGGAAATTATGAAAAATTTATTTGTTAAATGGAATAAAATTCCGTTAGTCCAAAGAATTTTAGTCGGATTATTACTTGGTATTACACTTGCACTAGTTGCACCTGAAAAGCTAAGCGGAATCTCAATTTTAGGAAGTTTATTTGTTGGGGCATTGAAGGGGATTGCACCGTTACTCGTTTTCTTTTTGGTAATGGAAGCTATAACAAAACATAAGGAGTGTCAAAAAACTAATATGACACATATTATCGTGTTGTATTTAGTAGGAACATTTGCTGCCGCAGTGGTTGCTGTATTTGTAAGTTTTGCATTTCCAACTGAACTAGTACTAGCAACTGCACCTGAAGGTTTTGAAGCACCAAAAGGATTAGTAGAAATTTTATCAACATTACTACTTAGAGTTGTTGCTAATCCACTTGAGTCAATTGCTACTGCTAATTATATCGGAGTTCTTGCTTGGGCGGTTGTCATTGCACTTGCTATTAAAAATATTGTCAAAAATGAAGCAACTGTAAATGTTATTAGTGTAACAGCACAAGCCCTAGGTCAAGCCGTAAAATGGGTAATTAGTTTTGCGCCATTTGGAATTCTAGGTCTTGTATTTAATTCAATAGCAACTTCAGGGATTAGTACATTATTAAGTTATGGTCGTCTAATTATTATCTTAGTTGGTACAATGTTAATTGTAGCACTTATAATCAATCCGATTATTGCATATATTGGAATTAGAAGAAACCCGTTCCCACTTGTATTTAAATGTCTAAAGGATAGTGGTATAACAGCATTCTTTACGAGAAGTTCTGCTGCAAACATTCCTGTAAATATGGAATTATGTGAAGAGTTAGGTCTTGATGAAGACACATACGCTATTTCAATTCCACTTGGTGCAACTATTAATATGGCTGGAGCTGCAATTACGATTACTATATTAACATTAGCTGCGGCTCATACTGCTGGAATTGATGTTACAATTGGTCAAGCAATATTTCTATCATTTCTTGCAGCTCTTAGTGCATGTGGAGCTAGTGGGGTAGCCGGTGGTAGTTTATTACTGATTCCTCTTGCTTGTAGTTTATTTAACATTCCTCAAGATTATGCCATGCAAGTAGTTGGTGTTGGATTCATTGTAGGTGTTATTCAAGACTCGTGTGAAACTGCACTTAATTCATCAACAGACGTATTATTTACAGCAGTTGCAGATATTGCAAGCAAACGAAAAAATAAAGTTTAAAAATTAATCAGCCTCATAGGCTGTTTTTTTATATGCGCTTATTAATTTTAACTTTTGTACTTTAGATAGTTTTTTAATTACATACTCTCTTTTTAAAGCACATGATTTTGTTTCAAATTTTTCTACATAAACTAATTCTAACGGCTGTCTTCCTCTAGTATACTTAGCACCTACTCCATCACAATGCTTTAAGAACCTTTTTTTTACATCTACACTATATCCAGTATATAAACTTCCATCAGCACACAAAATTATATACACATAATAATCACTCATATCCCTCACCTACTTTACATCATTATAACAAATACAATTTAAATTTCATAGCAAATAATTATAATTTTTAAAGGATATGTTATAATAGTATTGAGGTGAAATTTATGAATATCAAAGTTCTAACAAGAACAGCAATTTTAACTGCTATTGTATTTGTAGCAATGTCTCTATTACACATTAATATTTTCAATAGTTCATTACATTTAGGCTCATTAATAATTGTTATTATTAGTTTGAAATTTAATAAAAAAGAAGCGATTATCGCTTCTAGTTTAGGTCCAACACTATTTGATATATTTTCAGGATATATGGCTTATGCACCCTTTACATTTTCAGCCCGATTTCTACTATCATTTATTGTGTCAAAAGCAAAAAATAAGTCATTTATAACACAAATTTTATATGCATTCATTGGTGGTTGCATTGTAATTGCAGTATATTTTGTTTCATACCTTTTATTATTAGGAGGACTTAGGGTTTCATTACTAGCTTCTATACCTGATGTATTACAACTATTATTAACAATTTTAGGAGTATTTATTGCAAATGCTATAACTAACATATACAAATAAAAGCTAAATTATTTATTATTTATCCAACTATCATCACTAGGATTCTTAATAAATTGTAAAATTTTAGTTTTTTCTTTTGCACTAATATAATTATTATCTACTGCTACATCAACAAGTTCATTTATATTTGTTAAAGATAAGTAATTGAGATTTTCTTTAGCAAAATTGTCTAATCCTTTTTCTAATTGATACGAAAAGATACTTACTACTCCAAGCACTTCTACCCCAAGTTTTTTTAATGTGTTAGCTACTTTAATAACACTTCCACCAGTAGAAATTAAGTCTTCAACTATCACCACTTTATCACTTTGAATAATTTTCCCTTCTATTTGATTTTGTCTTCCATGCTCTTTATTACTATTTCTTACATAAGAATTAGGTAAATTCAAAAGATGGGCAACAATTGCAGCGTGGGCAATTCCAGCAGTGGCTGTTCCTACTACATTTGTACAATCAGGATACATTTCTTTAATTAATTTTGCTAATTCATTTTCAACACTGTTTCTAACTTCTACTTCAGATAATATAAGACGATTGTCACAATAAATAGGAGACTTTATTCCACTAGCCCACGTGAAAGGACTTTTTACATTTAAAAATACTGCTTCTATATCTAATAATTGTTTTGCAATAACTTTACTCATAACTACCTCCAAACAACTTTACACATTTCTTATAAGACAACACAGCATCTTCACTAGCTGTAATGCTTCTACCTACAACAATATAATCACTACCCATCTTATAAGCATCATTAGGTGTTGCAACTCTTTTTTGGTCACTAAGACTATCCCCAGTTAATCTAATTCCAGGTGTAACACATTTTATATTCACCTGATTTTTAATATCTTTTACTTCATTTGGAGAACAAATTACACCAAATATATCATTCTCTTTACATAATTTAGCTAAATTTACAGCTTGCTTTCTAACTGACATATTGACATTTAACTCATTATTTAATATTTCTTCGTCAATAGAGGTCAAAACAGTCACACCTAAAATTTTTGTACTTGTATTTTTAACTGCTTTAGCTGCACTTTTTAGCATTTCACTTCCGCCACTAGCATGTACTGTAACAAACTCTACATCAAGTTTTGCAATATTTAACATTGCTTTATATACAGTATTTGGAATATCATGTAATTTTAAATCTAGAAATACTTTGTGATTTTTACTTTTAACGTATTCAATAATTTCTATTCCCTCTTTATAAAATAATTCCATCCCAATTTTTAAAAATAATGGTTCATTAAACTTATCTATAAACTTTACAAAATCCTTACGATTTGAAAAATCACAGGCTATAATTACTTCTCTATTCATGACTACCTCCAATAATATTTTCTAATGAATCTATATTTAATTCTTTCATAACTATTTCTAAATCATCAATAATTTTTTTGCAAGCATAAGGGTCAATTAAATTCGCTGTCCCCACTTGTACAAGACTTGCTCCCGCTAACATCATTTCGATTACATCATATGCAGTTTCAACTCCACCACATCCAATAATTGGGATACTAACCTCTTTATAAACATCATAAATCATTCTAATGGCTATTGGTTTAATTGCTGGACCACTAAACCCTCCTTTTTTATTATTTAATACAACTTCTCTTGTTTTTACATCAATCTTCATACCAAGTAAAGTATTTATTAAGACAATTCCATCAGCACCTGCACGTTCACAACTTAAAGCAATTTCAACAATATTAGTTACATTTGGTGTCAGTTTAACGTAGACAGGTTTATTTGATACTTTTTTACATGCTTTAACTAAATGATAAACTTCATCAACATCTGTACCAAAATTAATTCCTCCCTTGCTTACATTAGGACAGCTTACATTAAGTTCAATTACACCAACAAGTTTGTTTGCACTCAACTTTACTACAGTTTTCACATAATCATCTAAACAACTTCCACTTACATTGGCAAAAACAAATTTATTATACACCTTTTCTAACTTCTTAAATTCAATATTTAACACATCTGCTACCCCAGGGTTTTGTAATCCAACTGAATTTAGCATTCCCATTGTACATTCTGCAATTCTAGGCGTCTCATTTCCATACCTTTTATTAAGTGTTGTACCTTTTATCGAAAAACTTCCTAGAATATTTATGTCATAAAATTGAGCGAATTCATAACCGTATCCAAACGTACCTGATGCTGGAATAATTGGATTATCATAGATTAAGTTATTTAAATTAATTTTAGTATTCATTTAAATCAATCTCTCCTATCTTAAATACTGGACCATCTACACAAATTCGCTTATAGTCACCATTTGTAGTTTTACAACTACAACCCATACAAGCACCAAATCCGCAACCCATACGTTCTTCTATAGAAATTTGTCCATCAATATCATATTCATTAATAATTTGTAACATCCCTTTGGGTCCACAAGCATATATATAATTATAATCTAAATCATGATTATTTACGTAATCAATAACAGTTCCAACGTAATCTCCTGAATTATCATTTGTACATACAATCGGGTTATAATTTGAATATGCATTTTCACTACGACTGTTCAATCCTATTAATAGTTTAACTTCATTGGAATTTTTTAAATCATCATATAAATTAAGTAACGGCGGTACTCCTATTCCCCCGCCAATTAATAAAACTTTCTTTCCTTTAACTAATTCAAACCCATTTCCTAGAGGATATAAAATATCTAACAGTTCACCTTGTTTATTATTTGCTAAATCTTTCGTCCCAAAGCCTTTAATCTTGTATATTATTTCAAAACTATATTTATTAATTTTAGAAATTGATATTGGCCTTCTTAAAAAATGTTCCTTTAACTTTATATTTATAAATTGTCCTGACTGTGCTTTTATACTCTTGTCTAGAACCATTTTGTAAGTATCCATAGCAATCAATTCATTACTAATAATGGCTATTTTAGATTGTTTCAACATTAATGCTTCTCCCTTCTAAAATTGTAAGTAATACATCTGTTGTGTCTAAAGACGTAAGCGTTGTCACATTAGAAAGCGCTGCTGATGTTCTAATCGCATATCCATCTGTTTGTGTTAATGAATCATCCATTTGAGACTGAGTATTTATAATGTATTTAATATAACCATTTTTTATCCAATCAATAATTTCAGTACTATCCTCACTTAATTTCTTTAACACTTTCACTTTTAACCCATTATCTTTTAAAAACTGGGCTGTATTTTTTGTTGCAACAATGTTAAATCCAAGATCATAGAATCTAAATGCAATGTCTAATGCATCCTCTTTATCTTCATCAGCAATAGTAATAAATACTGTTCCCCATTCCTTAATTTGCATTCCACTAGCTTGTAACGATTTATATAAAGCTTTATTAAGTGTGTGTGCATACCCTATTGCTTCACCAGTAGATTTCATCTCTGGACCTAGGCTACTGTCAAGACCTGCTATTTTTGAAAAACTAAAGGTAGGAGTTTTTACATAATATCTATCTCTTGAAGGATTAATTACATCTACTGTTAGATTAAAATCTTTAAGTTTAGATCCTAACATAATATTTGTTGCAAGACTACTTAGATTGATATTGGTAGCCTTGGAAATAAACGGTACTGATCTTGAAGCTCGTGGATTAACCTCTATAATGTATACTTCGTCATTTGAATCAACAATAAATTGAATATTGTATAAACCGATGATTTCAAGTGCCAACCCCACTTTTTTTGTAATCAATTCAATCTTTCTCAAAACCTTTCTACTAAGAGAAAAAGATGGGAATACACTTATAGAATCACCCGAATGAATACCTGTCTTTTCAATATGTTCCATAATACCAGAAATAAAAACGTCTTCACCATCACAAACAGCATCTAATTCTACCTCTTTACCTCTAATATATTTATCAATTAATATTGGTTTATCATTTGCTATTAAAGCAACCTCCTTTAGATATTTTTCTAAAGTATCTTGATTATTAACAATTTTCATCGCTTGACCGCCTAAAACAAAACTAGGTCTAACTAAAACAGGATATCCTATTTCAAGTGCAACTTTTGATCCGAAATTAACATCTGTAATTGCTTTCCCCAATGGTTGCTTAATATTGTTATTTGACAATAATTCTTCAAATTGTTCTCTATTTTCACATAATTCTATTGAATGATTAGAAGACCCAAGTATATTTACACCATAGTCACTTAACTGTTTAGATAAGTTTATTGCTGTTTGTCCACCTAACTGTAAAATTACTCCCATTGGATTTTCAACATCAATTATATTTAAAATATCCTCAAATGTTATTGGCTCAAAATATAATTTATCACTAATAGTATAGTCAGTTGAAACAGTTTCAGGATTATTATTAACAACTATCGCTTCTAATCCACGACTCTTAATTGTCTTTATACAATGCACAGTAGAATAATCAAACTCCACTCCTTGCCCTATTCTAATTGGACCCGCACCTATTACTAAAACTTTTTTATTTGAAGAAACAACATTTCTATCAACCCCTTCATACGAAGAATAAAGGTAAGGTAAATATTCATTAGTAGCACATGCATCTACATAGTCAAAATTAGGAACTACTCCATTTGACTTTCTAAATTCTCTAATCTCTAATTCATGTTTATTTAAAATTTTGGCAAGAACTTTATCACTAATACCCAGTTTTTTTGCTTCCGTTATTGATTCTACACAAAAGGTAATATTATTTTCATAATTCACAATCTTTTCAATCTTTTCAATAAAAAATTTATTAATATTGCTTAATTCAACAATTTTTGATACACTTACGCCCTTTCTAAGTAAATGTCCAATAATATATATGCGTTCATCATCAGCAGTTTCTACACGCTTCAACAATTCTTCTTGAGTCATTGTTGAACTATATTCTAAATAATCATAATTATATTCTAAACTACGCAGTGCTTTTAACAACGATTCTTCAAAATTCTTTCCAAGTGCCATTACTTCTCCAGTTGCTTTCATTTGTGTTGACAGTAATCGATTTGCTTTTTTAAATTTATCAAATGGGAAACGTGATACTTTTAAAACATTATATTTCACACTTGGTGCTATAAGTGCAGATTGATCCATTATCTTAATTTCATCAAGTAAATACCCTAAAGCAATTAGCGTAGTAACCTTAG
The DNA here is from genome assembly GCA_047975285.1 of Bacilli bacterium. Lineage (GTDB taxonomy): Bacteria > Bacillota_I > Bacilli_A > JBKEDG01 > JBKEDG01 > JBKEDG01. Next base: position 29,799 of record JBKEDG010000066.1, read on the forward strand.
CAATCGGATATGAAGTTGCTTTTGATGCAAGTGCTGAAGACCTTGATACACGTGGATTTACTTCTATAAGAAAATATTCATTGGTTTTTGGATCTAATGCATACTGAACATTGCATCCCCCTGATATCTTTAATGATTTAATTATTTTTGTCGCAGATTCCTTAAGTATTTCTACAATCGATTTTTCTAACGTTAAACATGGAGCATTTACAATACTATCTCCCGTATGAATTCCAACCGGATCAATATTTTCCATATCACAAACAATTACAACATTTTCATTATCATCTCGTATAACTTCAAATTCAATTTCTTTAAACCCTTTTAAAGATTTTTCTACTAATACTTGCGTTGTTGGTGAAAGTTCTAGAGCCTTCATTGCTATATTGCAACACTCTTTATCATTATAAGCAAATCCTCCTCCAGTACCTCCTAACGTATAAGCCGGCCTTATTATAATTGGGTACCCTATTTTATTTGCTAGTTCAAGCACTTCATCAATATTATTTGCTGTTCCGCTTTCAATAACTGGTTCATTAATATCTAAACAAAGTTGTTTAAACTTATCGCGATCTTCTGCTTGCATAATTGAATCAAGTTTAGTACCTAAAATTTCAACTTGACACTCATCTAAAACACCTTTTTTGGCAAGTTCTACTACTAAATTTAATCCAGTTTGGCCACCAAGCGTTGGAATAATTGCATCGGGTCTTTCTTTTCTAATTATTTTAGCTAAGTAATCAATTGTTAGTGGTTCCATATAAACCTTAGTAGCCATTTCTTTATCAGTCATTATAGTAGCTGGATTTGAATTTACTAAAATAACATCATATCCCTCTTCTTTAAGTGCCATACATGCTTGAGTACCAGCATAATCAAACTCTGCCGCTTGACCAATTACGATTGGACCACTTCCTATTACTAAAATATTTTTTAAATCTACTCTTTTACCCATTCTTAATCTCCTTTTATATAATTTCTCTCATAATCATAAATAACTTTTCCATCAACTATTGTCATAACTGGATAACCATAACACACAACCTTATCAAATGGAGAATTTCTTCCTTTTGAATAAGACTTGTTAATATTTATTTCTCTTGCTGTTTCTTCATCAATAACAACAAGGTCAGCTACTCGACCAATTTCAAGATGACCATATCCCAAATTCAATATTTTTGCTGGGTTTACACTAAACCATTCTATACACTGCTTTATTGTTGCACGGTTTGTTTTCACAAAATTTGTATAAATAAGTGCAAAGGCTGTTTCCAAACCAACTATTCCAAATGGTGCTTTGTCAATACTTTGTGATTTTTCAGCAATTGTATGAGGAGCGTGATCAGTAGCAATTACCTCAATAGTACCATCTAGCAACCCTTTAATTAAAGCATCTCTATCTTCTATACTTCTTAAAGGGGGATTCATTTTATAATTTGAATTTTTAACATCATTTTCTGTTAGTAATAAATGATGTGGTGTCACTTCACATGATATTTTGTTACTATTTTTTTTAGCACTTGCAACTATATTCACACTCTCTTTTGTTGAAATGTGACAGACATGATACCTGCATCCTGTAGCATTACTAAGTAGCATATCCCTAGCAACTTGTACTGACTCACTAATTGATAGAATACCTTTCCAATTTTCTTGTAAAGCCTTTTTACCAGCATGAACGTATCCCTTATAAAGTAGTGATTCATCTTCACAATGTGCACTAATTAACGACTCATTTTTAGCAACTTCTTGCATTGCCTCATACATGACACCAGCAGTCTGTACTCCTACACCATCGTTACTAAACCCACAAGTATTTTTTGCGTTAATACTAAAATCAACTAATTCATTATCAAATCCCTTTGTAATTGCACTATAAGTCTTAACTTTAATAATTGCATCTCTTTTCACAATTTCATTAAATTTATTTATTGTACTTTCATTATCAATAATTGGATTAGTATTTGGCATTGCACATATCAAACTATATCCTCCACAAGCACCACTCTTAGTTCCTGTCTTGATAGTCTCTTTTTGTTCAAATCCAGGTTCTCTTAAATGAACATGCATATCTATAAACGCTGGACTGACTAATTTATTTTTTAAATCATATTCTAAACAGAAATCATCATTATCAATATTTTTGTCAATTAATTCAATTACTTTATTTTTTATTTTTATGTCTCTAATTACTAAATTATTACCATCAAGAACTTTACAGTTTCTAAGAATCATGGCTCAACACCATATCAATTAATGCCATTCTAATATAAACCCCGTTCGTCATTTGTTCAAAAATTACTGACTTACTACACTCAACAACATCATCAGCAATTTCTATATTACGATTAAATGGTGCGGGATGCATTATAATCGCATCATCTTTCATTTTATTTACATGATTCATTTTTAATCCAAATTTTTTAAAGTAGTCAGAGTTTGAAATTTTTAAATTATCATTATGTCTTTCAAACTGGACTCTAAGCAACATTAGAACATCGGCATTTTCAATTGCATTATCAAATTGAGCATATTGACAACTGCCATCATAAAACTCCCTAGGTCCACTTACACTCACATTCATTCCTAGCTTGCTCATAATTTTTATATTAGTGTGCGCAACCCTTGAATGAGCAATATCTCCCATTATAGTCACATTTAGACCTTCAAATTTTCCAAACTTCTCATATATACTCATCAAATCAAGCAATGACTGAGACGGATGATTTTTAGTCCCATCACCACCACTAATAATTGGAATCTTAATTTTACGTAAATCTTGATAATAATCGTTTTGACTGTGTCTAATTACAAGCATATCATAACCAATTGCTTCAAATGTTTTAGCTGTGTCGTATAAACTTTCACCCTTTTTTGTACTTGAAGCATCTACATTTACATTCACTACCTTCATATTAAAATTATTTTGTGCACTTACAAAACTGTAGTTAGTTCTTGTACTTGGTTCATAAAATAAGTTTGCAACCTTCTTATTGCTGTAATCTTTAACCTTGCCCTTTTTATATTCAGTAGCAAGATTAATTATCTCTATAATTTCTTTTTTTCCTAAATTATCTAAGTTAAATAAGTTTTTCATAATTCCTCCTAATATAATAAAAACCTCTACAGTAAGTAAAGGTAAAATAACAATTCATACCTTCACAATATCTCGTATTGTATTAAAAACATAAATTATTCAATCTCTATATATTCAATTTTATCTACTTCGTCTATTAGCACATTAACTTTCTCAGTAGAACTTGTTGGAATATTTTTACCAACAAAATCTGCCCTAATAGGTAATTCTCTATGACCTCTATCAACAAGTGTAACTAATTTAATCATTTTAGGACGACCGTTTAAAATTATTGCATCCATTGCTGCTCTAATTGTTCTACCAGTGTATAAAACATCATCTACAAGTATAACTATTTTATCATCAACTTCAACATCCAAGCCACTCATATCAACTCTAATATTATTTCTATCTTTAAAGTCATCTCTAAAATGAGTAATATCCAAAGTAGAAAAAGAAATTTTAACTTCTTCAAAATTTTCAATGTTTTTAGCAATTCTATAAGCAATAAATTCACCACGCGATTTAATTCCAACAATTACAACTTCATTTAGATCATGAATGTTCTCTACAATTTCATGACTTATTCTTCTAAGTGTTCTATTAATTCCATCTGCATCCAATACTATTTTTGCCATATTTTCCTCCTTACATAATAAAAACCTTACTAAGTAAGGTAAAAAGATAAAAAATATTTACATCTTCTTAGCCTCACAGGACTATATTAAAGTCAATTATATTATATCACAACATTTTCAAAAACACTAGTGTTTTATGAGATAAACTATAAATTTAATTCTGATTAACTAAATTCTCAAGTATTAATACATTCTTATATTGCGCACTAAAATAATTACCATTAACTGGTTTATAGGTCAAATTTAAATACTCTAGTATTTGAGAATCTTTAAATAAATCATTTTCAAAAAAATTACATTGTGTTGCACTATTACATAACACTTTATTTATATTAACATCACTAGTCTCAAGATAATCATCATATGTTATATAATTAAAATTATAATCTTGTAAATGAGCAAATGAATCATCATTAGTGACAAACACCTCATCACCAGCATCCTTAAATATATTTTCGTATTGCTTATCTAAGTCATCAAGTTTTTCAAATAATTCAATATAGTTTTTTTGTAATTCATCTTTAAAGTCTGGGAAAACATTTAAAATTTGTGAATAGACAACCTCACTTGCAATAATCATTTGGTTAGGACTTATAAAGAAATTGGGATTATCTATGTTACTATATAATAATGGATAAATTTCAATTGAGTTTGCTATGTCATTTAAACTTCCCTTATACTCATTACTAATATACATCGTCAACTTTGCATGTGATGCTTGAGTTGTGTTTTTTTCATCAATTTTGATTACATTCAAAGAGTCGGGAGCTATTTCATCAACAATGAATTTTAAGGCATAAGACGAAACTGCAATATCAACATTATCTTCTTGATTATTTTCGCACCCATAAAAAATTGAAGTAATTAAAATTAGTATCAGTAATTTTTTCATAGACTTTTCCTCCTAAACATTAGTCTGCAAATAAATCCAGCAAACTTTTCACTTAACTCCATACCATCAGTTCTAATATATTTTCTCTTAATTTCAGAACTAATTTTAGCGTAATTATAATTGCTATCATATTTACTATACATTACTAAATTCCCATTTTTATTACAAAGTTTCTTTAAAATATGATTTATGTCAAAACCAGAGTTACCTTTAGCAACTAAAGCAATTTGTTTATTATTTACTTTATAAATTAAGTCAAATACATCAAAACAACATCTTCCTTTATTTACATCAAATAATAAAATATAATACTCGTACTTATCGTAATCTATTTCATCTAAAAATCCATACAAATCACACTCAAAATGTCCTTGCAATTCTTTACCATATTCAATATGCTCTGTTATAATCACATAATTCATACTATCACCTACTATAGTATACAATATATTTAACTATTTTTGTATTATCTAGTTATAATTTATCACAAATTGTTATATAATATATGAATGGAGGTGTAATATGAAAAATATTATCATGGGAAACTGGAAAATGAACAAAAATAAGCAGGAAATTTTAGATTTTGTAGATGAAGTAAATACAAAGTTGATTAATGTTAGTGAAGTTGATTTTGGCGTATGCATTCCTTTTGTGTATCTTGATAGCGTAGATAAAACTGGATCACTTAAAATTGGTGCTCAAAATATGCACTACCTAAGTAACGGAGCGTATACTGGAGAAATAAGTGGAGAAATGCTTGCTGATATCAAAGTGGAATATGTAATTATTGGACATAGTGAAAGAAGGCAGTATTATAATGAAACAAATGAAAGTGTTAATTTAAAAATTAAAAAGGCGTTAGAATTAGGATTAAAACCTATTGTATGCTGTGGAGAAACAAAGGAAGAGTATGAAAATAATGCAACAAATGCAATTGTAAACGAACAAATAATTAAAGCATTTGAAGGTATTACTGATTTTGATAATATTGTTGTTGCCTATGAACCAATATGGGCGATTGGAACGGGTCTTAGCGCTAATAGTGAAATTGCTAATAATGTTTGTAAATATATAAGAACCGTTATTAAAGATAATTTTAATGCTAATGTTAGAATTCAATATGGTGGAAGTGTAAAACCAGACAATATTAAGGAATATTTATCAACAAGTGACATCAATGGTGCACTCGTTGGAGGTGCTAGTATTAAAGCATGTGATTTCATAAGTTTAATTGAAAATTTAAAAAATTAAATTTTTTTAAAAAAAGCGTTGACAAAGTTTTTAAACTATTGTATCATACATATAACGACATTGAAGAGAAGAGTACCTTTAATTAAGTTTTCAAAGAGAGTCCCTGTGTTTGCTGAAATGGGATATACGAAGTTAAAGAGAAAATGACCTCTGAGTCTCATACCGAAGAAATTTAGGCTATGACGGTTTCACCCGTTAACGTGATAGAGTATAATAGTACTCGAAGAGGTAATTATTGTGAAATAATTATAAATTAAGGTGGTAACACGGGATTCACTCTCGTCCTTTACGTAGTAAAGGATGAGAGTTTTTTTATATTTATAGGAGGATAATATGATTGAAGTAAAAAATATTCATAAACAATTTGGAAATTTCACCGCATTAAATGATGTTAGTTTTAATGTAAGTAGTGGCGAAATACTAGGTATCATTGGCGTATCTGGAGCTGGTAAAAGCACTTTGATAAGAATAATTAATCAACTAGAAAAACAGTCTAGTGGGAAAGTTTTTATCAATGGTGCTGATATTAGTAAGTTAAACAAGAAGGAACTTAGAATAAAAAGGCAAGAAATCGCCATGATTTTTCAAAATTTCAATCTACTTTGGTCTAGGACAGTACTTGAAAATGTTGAATTACCCTTAGAACTATCCAAAGTAAAAAAAAGCATTAGAAAAGAAAAAGCGAGAAAATTACTTAAATTAGTAGGACTAGAAGACAAGGAATTTGCATATATTAATGAACTGAGTGGTGGTCAAAAACAACGCGTGGCAATTGCTAGAGCACTTACTAATGATCCTAAGTTATTACTATGTGATGAAGCAACAAGCGCTCTTGATCCACAAACATCTAATTCTATTTTAAAATTACTAGCTAAAATTAATAAAGAACTTAATTTAACCATAATTTTAATTACTCATCAAATGGAAGTTGTCCAAAAACTTTGTCATAGTGTAGCTGTAATTAATAATGGAACTATCGTAGAACAAGGAAAAGTAGAAGATGTTTTTAAACAACCTAAACATCAAGTTACTGAAGAATTAATTCAAACACTAAACAATAGCGAAATCGCTACAACAAAGGAAAATTTAACTAAACTCTATCCCAACGATGAGTTATATAGATTAACTTTTACAAAAAATACTGGTAATAATCCAATATTGGCACAAACAATTTTAAAGCATAACATATTAGTTAATATAATTGAAGCAAATCTAAGTAATTCAAGTGCAAATCCGATGGGAATACTGTATATACAAATACCAAAGCAAGATATGAATAAATTTAACTATTTTATTCAAGATCTAAAAGATAATGGACTGGGGGTTGAAAAAATATGAATAATATAATTGATAAATCACAAATAATTGATGCACTACTAGAAACAATTTATATGAGCTTTGTTTCATTAATATTTACCATAATAATTGGATTAATAATTGGAATCGTGCTATATACAACAGCTAGTAATAGCTTATATGAAAATAAATTTATCAATAAACTTATTGACTTAATAATAAATATTTTAAGAGCCATACCATTCATAATTTTAATGTTTTTAATTATTCCATTAACAAAAATTTTAACGGGATCAATGCTTGGAGCAACTGCAGCACTCCCTTCACTTATATTAGCAGCGTCACCATTCTATGCAAGGTTATGCGTGTTAGCATTTAATGAGGTTAATAAAAGTACAATTGAAGCAAGTAAAGCAATGGGGGCAAGTAACATTCAAATTATTTGGAAAGTTCTATTGCCTGAATCCATGCCCGCTTTAGTTTCTGGGATTGGAGTATGTGCTATTTCCTTGATATCATATACCGCAATGGCTGGAGCAATTGGTTCTGGAGGCCTTGGTAATCTTGCATATCTATATGGACTTGCAAGAAGGAACTCGCTAGTATTATTCACTGCAACAATACTAGTTGTAATACTTGTTTTTATCATACAAGGTACAAGCGACCTTGTAGTTAAAAAGATAGATAAAAGATAAATAATTAGGAGGAATTACAATGAAAAAATTAGCATTAATCGCAACAGCAATCTTATTAGTATTAGTAACAGGGTGTCAAAAAGAAAAGAAAACAGCAGACAATAAACTTGTCGTCAGTGCAACACTTGATCCTCATTCAAAGATACTTGAAGAGACAAAAAAAATTTTAAAAAAGGAAGGAATCGAATTAGAAATTGAAGTGCTTGATAATTACTATATTTTTAATCAAGCACTAGACAATGGTGAAGTTGATGCAAACTTCTTTCAACACGTACCTTTCTTTGAGGATGATGTAGAAAAAAATAATTATGACTTAGTTAATGTTGGTGGAGTACATATTGAACCATTTGGCTTCTACTCTAAAAAACATTCTAAATTAGAAGATTTACCTAAAAATGGTGAAATCGTACTTTCAAATTCGGTAGCCGAGCACGGGAGAATTTTATCAATCCTTGCAAGTGCAAATGTTATAGAACTTGATAGTAGTGTAAATATTCTAGATCTTACATTAGAAGATATAACAAGTAATCCTAAGAATTTGAAATTTACAGAAGTTAACCCAGAACTATTAGTAACTACTTTTGAAGAAAACGAAGGAGATCTTGTAGCTATAAATGGTAATTATGCAATTTCAGCAGGTCTTAACCCAACTAAAGACGCACTTTTATTAGAAGAAGCAACAAATTCAAATCCGTATGTAAATATTATTGCTGTAAAAAAAGGGCATGAAGATGACAAAAATATAAAAAAATTAGTTGAAGTACTGCAGTCTAAGGAGATTAAAGATTTTATATCAAAGACTTATTCGGATGGAAGTGTAATACCAGTAGAAAATTAAGAGCAATTTGCTCTTTTTAAATGAAATACAATATTAATATAGAATATATAACTAGGGTGATAAAATGAAATGTAACCGTTGCTTAAATAAAAATGTATTTTTATTTGAAAAAATATACTGCGAAAATTGTATTGATTGCTATTACTGTTTAAAGTGCGCTCATATTTCTATTTTTAAAATTTGTAATCATACACTAGATAATTTAACTTTTACTAACGAGACTATTGATTACAAATTAAAATATAAGCTTACTATTAACCAACTTAAATTAAGTCAGTCAGTAATTAACAACATTAAAAATAGAAACATATTTATAAATGCTACCTGTGGTGCTGGAAAAACTGAAATTTTATTTGAAGTAATCAAGCAATATGTTAATTTTAATAAAAAAGTATGTTTTGTAACGCCAAGAATTGAAGTTACACATGAATTATATCATAGATTTAATCGCGCCTTTAGATGTAATTTTGGTATTATAACTGGAAACAAAAAAGTATACACAGGACCATTATTTTTTATGACATGTAATCAATTGGTTAACTATCATAATATCTTTGATCTTGTAATAGTAGATGAAGCTGATGCGTTTCCATTAGCAAACGATCAAATTTTAAATAATGGTATTCAAAATAGCCTTAGTAATGATGGTAGAGTAATTAAGATGAGTGCTACGCCCTTAAAAATTGATAAAAATTATCTTACTCTAGAATTATTTGAAAGATATCATAAACAAAAAATCCCCGAACCAATTTTTATTAAAACATCACTACATTTACTAAAAGAAAAAATTCTCAATAAGAGTTGGATCGTTTTTTTTCCAACCATAAGAAATTTAGAGGAAATTTATAGTGAAATGAAAAATGAATCTATAATAATTTGTCACAGTAAAATAACTAGAAATATTGAAAAGCATAATTTAACTAATGAAACATTTGTCATATTTTCAACAGCAATTTTAGAACGTGGTGTAACTTTTGCAAATGTAAATGTAATTGTTTACAATAGTGATCATAAAAATTACTTAACAAGTACTCTAATTCAAATTTCTGGTAGAGTTGGAAGAGTTATCCCTTATACAAATGGAGAAGTACTATTTATGGCTAACACCAAAACAGTAACAATTTTAAGAGCTATTAAATACATCCAGAGTTTGAATGATTAGATGTGTTATTTGTTATGTAAAATTTGAGCATAAAATTACATTGGAGAGTATCTTTGAACCGATAATATATTGCCCTGACTGCTATGAAAAATTGATAAAAGTTTATAATAGCTGTAAATATTGCTCTCATCCTTTGGGATATAACTGTTGTAACAAATCTATTACTAACATTTCCCTTTATCATGAAAATCAATTTTTAAAAGACGTTTTATATCAAATAAAATATTATAATTTAGCAAATAAACTATTTATATTTAAAAATGATATTGAATTATTTTCAAGAAACTATACTAATTATAGTGTTATTCCAGTTCCACTATCTTCTATTATGAACAATAAGAGAGGATTTAATCAGTCTTATATTTTAGCCTCCTTCACAAAACTAAAAATATTAAGTTGTCTAATTAGAACTGATAATATCACTCAAAGCACTAAGACTTATTTTGAACGCATAAACAATCCACCTAAATTTGAACTTAAGTATTTACCAAAGAATAAGAATTTAATTATTGTCGATGATATTTACACCACAGGTGCGACTATGAAACAAATTGTGAGCCTTTTCCCAAAAAACTATCACATAATTTGTCTTACTATTCAAAGAACAATTTTAAAGTAAATAATTTTATTATTATATAATTTATGTTATAATTATATATATAAATGGAGGTGTATTTTATGAAATATACAGTTAGAGGAAAAAATATTGAAATATCTGAGTCAATGAATACTCATTTAAATGGGAAAATTACTAAATTAGATAAATACTTTGCCAATTTTGATGAAGTTGAAGCAAATATTCTATTTAGAGTTTATTCAGATACTACAAAAGTAGAAATAACAATTCCAACTAAAAGCTTTACATTAAGAATTGAAGAAACACACAAAGATATATATACAGCAGTTGATCATGCAATTGATAAGCTTGAACGCCAAATTAGAAAAAATAAGACTAGACTTCAAAATAGAAGTAGAGATAAGGAAATATCAGATTTTGCATTTGACTATGAATCAACTAATGACCAAGTAAATGAAGTAGTAAAAACTAAAACATTAGAACTTAAACCAATGGATATTGATGAAGCAGTTCTTCAAATGGAACTAATTAACCATGATTTCTTTGTATTCCATGATCGAGACATTAATGGTGTTAGTGTTGTTTATAAAAGAAAAGATGGAACATACGGGGTTCTTGAGACAAAATAAAAACAAGCATAGAAGTTATAACTTCTATGCTTTTATTATAATTTTTGGAATTGTTTTAGTCATTCTATCTACGAGTGTTTTTTGAGTTGTTAGCAACATAATAAAATTAGTAATTACAAATATTCCATATCCCAAACTTGTTAAAGAAAATAATAGTAACGCAATGTAAGTATTTGAATACAGCAGTATAAATATTATACCCATCATTAGATAATTAAATCCAGAATTTGTAAATAACATTCTAACCGTTAAATCAGAATAACTCAGTGGTTCCTCCTGATTTTTTATAAACTTTAGTCCTACTAAATATGATCCTACAGTTCTATCTTTTAAAAACTTTGCCAACAATACGTAATATACAATATATATTAAAAGTATATTTAATGCATCGCTTCCTGAAGTAGTTAAATAACTATTCATAATTGGCTCTAACTGATTAATTATCTCACTAGGATCTGCACTACTTGAAACTATTTTAGAAATTTTTTCAATATATGGCATTGAAGATGAAACTAAAATTAATCCTACTAAAATTGATACTAGTGAGTAATCAAATATATATGCCATAATTCTTTTTAAAATATATCTATTTTTCATTTACTACTCTCCTATCATATTCATTTACTATTCTTACATAACTTTCAACATCTACTTGTTCTGCTCTACTTTGTAAACTATATTTTTCACTTTCAAATAGAGTTTTTAAAATAACTAAATTATACTCCTTTAAATTATTTTTTAAAGTTTTACGCTTAAATCTAAAACAATCATGTATAAATTTAGAAAAGAAACTATAATTATTAATCTGATACTTATTTATTCTTATAAATTTTATAACAACGCTATCAACATTTGGAGCAGGAAAAAAAACATTTCTACTAACATTTAATACTTGCTCAATATCATAGTTAACTTGTAACATAATTGATAATGCATTATATTCCTTACACCCATGCACTGCTTTAAGGCGGATACCAACTTCTTTTTGCATCATTACATATAGTTCATTAAAGTTTATAGATGATTCAAGAATTTTAAATAATATAGGCGTTGTAATGTAATAAGGTAGATTAGCTACAACTTTATACTTATAATATGGTAGGTAATCATTTAAATTAGTACTCAAAAAATCTTTAAAAATCAGTTCTAAATTATCGTATTTTAGATTTGTTTCTAGATATGTCTTTAAACTTTTGTCAACTTCAAAAGCATATACGTATCTCGCTTTTTCACACAATAACTGAGTTAAAGCTCCAATTCCGCATCCTATTTCTAAAATATAATCGTCTGCATTTACATTTGCTTTTTTAACAATGCCTCTTAATGTATTTTCATCAACAAGAAAGTTTTGCCCAAATTTCTTTTTTGCTTTGATATTATACCTATCCATAATTGTTTTTGTATTATTAATATTCCCAATCTTCATCTCATCACCTATAATTTAAAACCCATATTAACTAAATAATATGGGTTACTTTTATAATCCGTACTTTTTATTAAATTTATCTACTCTACCTGCAGAACCACCTTGTTTTTGCTCTCCTGTATAAAACTGATGACATTTATCACAAGTTTCAATATTTAGTGTACTAGCAACTGAGTTAACCTCGAATTGATTCCCACAAGAACACTTAACAGCAGTTTTTTGATATTTTGGATGAATTTCTTTTTTCATACCTAACACTCCTCTCGCCATGATACTATATAATACCATAGTTTACTTTTAATATTATAGCATAACTTAATATATAAGGCAACTATTTCAACTTAATTACTACATAGCGATTTGGCTCATCACCTTCACTAATTGTAGTAACATATTTATCTTTTGCTAAATAAGAATGAATAATTCTACGCTCATACGAATTCATCGGCTCTAATTTCGTTTCAACTCTAGTCTTAGCAACACTTCTTGAAACATTATGAGCTAGTCGCTCCAATTGTTTTACTCTTGCATCTTTATAATCTCCAACATCTACAGACACTTTAACATATTGCCCTAGTTGTCTTCTAATTGCTTGTGTAATTATATGAATAAGTGAGTTTAATGTTTTACCATTCTTTCCTATTAAAACCCCATTATTATCGCAATCAATCCTAACACAAATAATATTATTATTAAAAGATGAATCAATAACTATATTATCTAAGTTAAAATGAGTTAAAATCTCTTTTACAAATTCTTCTGCATATACACTTATATAAGAATATGGTATAACAGAAATCACAGTATCCTTACTTCCTACACCCAAAATTCCTTTGTTACCATCAGAAATAACTTCTATAATCATTTCCTCTTCACTTAAACAAAATTCCTCTTCTGCTTTAAGTAGTGCTAATTCATAATTTCTTCCTGCAAACTCAACCTTTTTAATATCCATATTTATAACCTCTTAGTAATCAAAGTTTGAATAACACTTACAAATGACGAAGCAATAAAGTATACTGCAATACCAACTGGTAATGTGAATGAAATAAACGCCATCATAATTGGCATAAAATACTGCATCATCTTCATTTGTTGACTCATCATATCTGGAGATTTTTCAGCAGCAGCATTATATGGTCTTTTCACATCACTCTTAGGATTTTTATTGGAATTTTGAGTAAATCTCATACTTAAGAAATTAAATATAAGCACTAAGATAATAGGTATAAGGTAGACAAAATGACCTTGATCCATTATTTGAAACTTTGGACTTGAATCTAGTTCTAAACCTAAGAATGGGTCATTAAATATCCCCGGTGTACGATATATTGCAGAGTAAAATCCGAAGAATATCGGCATTGTAACAAGCATTCCCCAACATCCACCTAGCATCTTAACATCATTATCTTTATAAACTTTTTGAATTTCTGCGTTCATTCGCATTTGTGAATCACGATCAGTTTTACCAGCATACTTTACCCTAACTTTTTGAACTTTTGGAGTTAACTCCTGCATTTTCTTTTGTTGCTTACTACTTCGCAGAGTAATTGGCATTGCTACTCCCCTGACCAACATAGTAGCTAGAATAATTGCTAATCCATAGCTAGATAAGCCTTCACCAATAAATGTAATTATTTTAACTAGCGGATATACAATTAATCCTCCAAACCAGCCATCTTCACTAAATACCTCTTTAAAAGATGAATTTTCATCAATTTGATTAGTAACATTTCTTTGGCCTTGTTCATTAACAACTGGCTTTCCTTTCTTATCTGTTTCATATTCAACACCACAACTAGTTAAAGTTAGCAGTGACATAACAGCAAAAAACATTAATATATGCTTTTTTGTTAATTTAAAAATTGTTATCATTACTTCCCTCCATTAATAACTCTTTCTTAATTAGTAAGTTACTAATTAATTGCAGCTTATTATCATAATTTAAACTAATTGAAGCATTTCTACATATAATAACATAGTCATAGCTTCCAATCATATTGCTATAAATTTTGCTAATAATATTTCTTGTAACTCTTTTTTCATAATTACGATCCACTGCTCTTTTTAATATCTTTTTACCAACACTAATACCCACCCTACTATAACCAGTATTAGTATTCAGATAATAGATAATATATTCTTTAGAATATATCTTATTTCCATTATCAATGACTTTTTGAAAATCCCTTGTTGACTTTACTCTAAATTTCTTCTTCATATACAAAAACCACCTAAGTGGTCAATTATTACACAGTTAATGTGTGACGTCCTTTTCTTCTTCTAGAAGCAAGAACTCTACGACCACCTACTGTGCTCATTCTTGCACGAAATCCGTGTGTCTTTTTTCTTTTACTTTTATTTGGTTGATATGTTCTTTTCATATTTAACACCTCCTAGCACATTCATAGCCCTATTATTATATAATTTATTTACCTCATTGTCAACACTTTTTATTGCTATGATTGAATAAAGTTACCTAAAACTAGGTTAGAGTATAACAAAATATTTACTAAAGATTTTTTATCTAACCATTAAATATATTCCAAAAATTATCTATGTAATCTTATTACATTTAGATATTTAATTATCCAATATACACTTTATTGTAAACTAACATAATTTACAATTGCATATTTCTTAATATAACTTTTTAAATTACATATACAAACTACACCACAGTTTTATAAAATAACCAAAGAATTTTCAGTAATTTATAATATTAAAAATGATTCTAATTACAAACTGTTTAAATAAGTAATTAGAATCAGTAGATATTAATATGTAATCATACTACAGATATGTTAATATTATAAATTCGTTTAACTTAAAGCATTTTTATCTATCACAAGTATCTATTTATTATTTTCTATCGCAAAGCACTTTTCTAATTCTTGCAAAACCAAATACTACTAACATTAAAGTCATAGCAATAACAATGTCATTATTCATACCAGTCTTTGGTAAATTATCATTTCCCTCTACTGAATCATTTGATACAACTTTTGCTTGCACCACGATACTTGGATTATATGTTAATGTTACATCGTATGTTCCAATTTTATTTTCTATTTCACTGTCAACTCTAATTTCGGGCTTTTCAATATACTTAGCTTCCTCAATATTAAATACATTTACCTTTGATAATTTAACAATATCTTCACTTGTTATTTTATTAACCTCTGAAAGATTTATTTCAAAGTCTGAAGCGTTAATAATATAGTTACCATCAACAACATAATTCCCGTCATTAACAAGCACTACTTGACTTGCTGTAGCTGTTGAACTCTGCAAGCTACTATCATCTAAAGCGTAGTCAACAATGTATATACCAGCTTTATTAACATCAACTACATCTCCACTAATAATAACATCATCCACACTCACGTCATCAAAATCATCTTTAACTTCAATAATTCCTAGCTTTGGATCAAACTCGTTACCATTATTACCCAATGGTAACTCGGTAAATGGTACAACCTCTAACAACGGCTCTTTATCTATAATTATATTCCAAGTATATTCTGTTTTATATCTATCGGAACTGCTATAGAAAAAATGACCCTCATTTGTCGTTGCAAATACTTGATACACACCACCAGTATTAAAATAATCTCCAGCCAAAGTAAAATCTGTACCAGTCTCAAACGGATATACTTCTGATGTAATATCATTTATTGTCCCATCTGGTAATTTTAAAGTATATGTAAACGGACTTCCCTCTCCAGAATAATTATGTAATTCATTTAGTATTGGAAATCCAGCAACATCAACATCTGTACCAAGCTCGTATGAATTTGGTAAATACATATCTACTTGTGCTCTTTGAGGAGAAACATTTAAATCTGTCATATTTGTTTTCATAAAATTCATCAATTCTTCGCTCAATGTTCTTATTTCATTGAATCTAATATCCAGTCTTGTTAAATTTGGTAAATTTACAAGAGTTTTTGGTAAACTTTTTAATTTATTTTCATCTACAGTTAATTTAGTCAAATTAGTCAGATTTTCAATTTCTTCAGGAATCTCAGTTATTGGATTATTACTAAATAATATATCTTTAAGACTCGTCATCTCAAAAACAACGTCTGGAATCTCTGTAAACTCTCCACTATGAATATTTAACTCTTCAATATTTTTTAGTTTTGACATTGAAGCAGGCAAATCCACTAAAGAAGGATTAGCTCCAATAATTAAATCTTTAATACTTTCACAATCTCCTATACTATTTGGTAGTTCGCTCAAATTATTATCAGAAAGTGAAATGATTTCTAAGTTTTTTAAATTTCCTATGCTATCTGGCAATTCTGTTAACTTGTTATCACTACCGAATAAATTTTCAAGATTAGATAAATTACCTAATGAATCCGGCAGTTTTGTAATTTGGTTTGCATTCTGATACATAAATATATTATTAGAAAATGTTAACGTCACAAGTGAAGTTAAATCCCCAATATCATCTGGTAATGACGTTAACTTATTAGAACTAACATTTAAATCCTTTAACGATTTTAACTCAACAATACTATTTGGTAAATTTGTAACAAGATTTCCAGTAATATTAAATATTTCTAACTCACTTAAGTTTGAGATATTTTCAGGAATACTCATTATTTTATTCTTTCTAAAATTAACCTCTTTTAGTTTTACTAGCGATTCAATTCCAGAGATATCACTTATATTTTTACTCTGTAAAGATAATTTAGTTACAACATTAACCATTTCTTGAGTCAAAGTATCATCAACAGTTAACCCCGAAAATTCACTACTACTATTGATTTGCTCTAAAACTCCTTGAGCAAAGTTTGAGTCAGGAAACACAGCTGAAATCTTTTTTCCTACTCCATCACTTTCCACAGCATTTATTTCTGATTTTTTATGATCAAGTATCTTACTATTAGTAACTGTAAAAACTAAACTAAATACTAATAATATTTTAATCACGTTGGTTCTCATAATTTTTAAACCATTCGTAAAAATTTTTTTCTTCATAATATTCCTCCCTTAGATGTGTAAATCCCACTATTCGTTATATTATTATAACCATAAATATATTGAATATTATATCACAATATTAATCATTTTTAAAGTAAAATGCATGATTATGTTACAATGTTGGTGTACAATACATGTGTTACTTAAAAGGATTAAATATATCAAATTGTATAAAAAATGTGATATATCTGCTACAATGTATACATCTAAATATAAACAAAATAGATATATCACACTATTTTTTTAACTTTTTTGCATCAAATCATTTACAACCGCACATTTGATTCCATATTAGTTAACTTTTAATTACATAAAAATTATTATTTAACAGTTATTGCTGAGTAGTCGTAATCTCCACCAAATGGTAACAATTTATAATTTTCAAAATCTGGATTTACTCTAACAACACGTTGTCTTTGATATCCTGGAAGCATAACTACTTGTTCTTCCATTAAAATTTCTTCTGCTCTAATTAAACTATCACGATCACCCTTTACAAGTAATTCATCATATTCTGCATTTGAAAATTTAGGATCATTATATGTACTTGTAGTTTCATAGTTGGTTAACATTCCTTTAGCATTTGGATAGTCTGGAGACCAACCCTTAAAATCAATATCAAAGTCTCCATTTGTTTCTATTTCAAGTTTATCTTGGAATGCAACTGGCTTAATGTTAATTGTTAATCCTTCCAAGTTCTTTTGTAACTCTTGTTGTACATATTCTGCAATTGATCTTGAATTTTCATTATCAAAATTAAGAATTTCTAAAGTAAATGTATCTTTTCCTGTCTTCTTCTTAAACTTTTCCCAGCTCTTCTTTGCAGCTTCTACATCATACTGTAAATAACCGTCTTTCTTACCAGTATCTGTTCTAAAATCTTTTTCTGTTTCCTCACTAACATCCAATCCTTGTGGTACCCAGTATGGTGAAGCAATTCCAGCTTTTACAATTTGCTTTGTAATATAATTTGCATCATATGCTTGTGCTAGTGCTTTCCTACCTTCAACATTTTGTGCAAAGTATTTCATATCAGAATCTCTTGCAGTGTCAAAATTAAGTTCAAAATTGAAAATAGCCATTTCTTCAAATAACACTACATCATCTTCTTCAGCATATTTAGTAACTGTTTCTCCAGTTAATCCTACTGTATCAAGGTTTCCTTCTTCATACTCAGCAACAAGCGTATTTGGATCTGGACTTACAAA
The DNA here is from genome assembly GCA_047975285.1 of Bacilli bacterium. Taxonomy (GTDB): domain Bacteria; phylum Bacillota_I; class Bacilli_A; order JBKEDG01; family JBKEDG01; genus JBKEDG01. The sequence goes on from JBKEDG010000066.1 coordinate 48,482, forward strand.
TACACGAACATTTACTTCATCTAAATCAACATTCTTGTTATCCCAGTAAGTTTCATTTCTTGATAATTTAATATTAGTTGAAGCATCA
>JBKEDG010000067.1:0-11887 GCA_047975285.1 Bacilli bacterium
ATAGAACCTTGATTATTAATTAATTCATTTGAAATAAATCTAGTATCAAATTGGTAAACATATCCGTTAACTTGATACTTAAAATCATCAGAAATTAATAAGTTTTTTACATTCTCCAGGATAATTAAAGAAATATATTTATAGTTAGATTTATATACCATATTATTATTTTTTAAAAAATACATATAATTAAATTCATCTTTTACACGTAAATCAATTCTGTCTTTATATTTTTTAAAAATAAGGATGTTATTAATAAAATGATCTACTCTATTTCCACAGAATATATTATGAACAAGAACATGCGTATAATTATTTTCAATTCCATATAATATAGCAAGTTCTAAATCCCCTTCATTTTTAACAGCAGGAAATTTTTTAACTAAAGAATGTTTTTCAAGTTGTTTAAATTCATCATTTACACAACTATCAAAATCTCCAATCGAGATAAAATTAACATGACCAGCATTTATTAAATTTATTCCAAAACAATCAACTGCAATGATATCTCCTACAATCTCATTAGGTACATGTTCGCCTAAAAATATATTTAATAATTTCATTTTAAATTTTTAATTCTCTCGTTATAGTTACCTTTAAAAATATAACTTCCACTAATAATAATATTAGCACCAGATTGTTTAACATCATGAACAGTTTTATTGTTAATTCCACCATCTACTGAAATCAAAACTTCATTTGTTAGCGACGATATAATTTCATTTAGTAAACTAATTTTATTTAACGATGATTCTATAAAACTTTGACCACCAAACCCTGCATAAACACTCATAACTAATACTAAATCACAATATGGTAAATATGAAATAATTTCAGCTACATTTGTATCAGGTTGAATTACGAGTCCAGCTTTAACTCCCTTTTTTTTGATCATTTCTAAACAATGAATTGCTCCCATTTGTTTTACATCTTCACATTCTAAATGGATAGAAATATAGTCACTACCAGCATCAACAAAGTCATCTAGATATTTAAGTGGATTTTCCATCATTAAATGCACATCAAAAATCTTAGTACTTAAAGCTCTAACAGATTTTATTAATGGTGCACCAAATGTAAGATTATTAACAAAATGCCCATCCATTACATCAAAATGAATCCATTCACATTCAGTATCATTTAAATTCTTAATTTCACCAGCCAAATCAGAAAAATCTGCTGATAATATACTTGGAGAAACAATTAATTTACTCATTTTATCACCTCTTAATTTCATTTATTATTTTAGTGTATGTATCATATCTATTTTTTATATAAACATTAGTAAGATTATTTTTAACATTGCATTCTGGTTCATTTATATGCATACAACTACTAAATCTGCAATCAACACTCAATTCTTCAAATTCAAGATAGCATCTGCTAATATCTTTAGCATTCAAATCATCAATAAATTCAATTGTAGAAAATCCTGGGGAATCTATTATTCTAATATTTTCAATTGAAAATATTTCTACATGTCGTGTAGTATGCTTTCCCCTTTTTAAAGCTTTTGAAACAACTGCGGTTTTTAAGTTTAAATTACAATCTAAATTATTTATAAAAGTTGTTTTGCCTGCTCCAGTTTGTCCTACTAGAATTGATGTTGTATTTTGAAGTTTTTCTTTCATTTTTAAATCATAGCTAAAATTATTATTTGATTTAAATACACTATAACCTATCTTTTGATAATAATCAATAATATTGCTATCAAATTCTTGATTTTCATCACATTTTGTAAATAGTATAATGGGCTCAATATTGTTTAACTCAAGTAAAACAATTAATTTATCTAGTAAGTAATAACTAAAACCTGGTATTGAGACTGATGTAACAATAATTCCATTATCTACATTTGCAACTTTAGGGCGATATAATTCATTAGTTCTTGGTAGAACTTTCATTAAATAACCCTCACCATTTTCTGTAATATCAAATATGACTTTATCTCCAACTAATGGAGAAATATTTAAATTTCTAAATTTTCCTCTAGATCGACACTTATACATACAATGTTCTCTAGTTTCAACATAATAATTTCCACCAATCAGTTTTAATATAATTCCTTCTGCCATAAAAACTCCTACTTATAATATTTACTCTGTGCTATTTTCTTAATTACTGCTTGGTTCATTACCATTAGAAATAATAATTGTTAAAGCATCTGACTTATTTACCTTACTACCTGCTGCAATCGACTGTGAGATAAGATTTTCACTAGCAACAATATTACTGTATGCATATTGGAATGTGCATGAAATTGAATTTGCAGTACAAAATACTTGAACAGAATCCTTAGTATATTTTTCTGAAATAAAATTTGGATAGTAAACTATTTCTTTTGCAACATATAATGTAATTATACTTCCAGCTTCTACTTCAGTACCAGATATAGGACTTTGTTCAATTATTTTATTTTCGTCAATCTTCTTTTCTGACTCTTTTTCTTGAATTGAAACAACAAATCCCATTTCTTCTAATTTATTTTTTACTAAAAATACATCTTGACTTGTAAAATCTTCCATCATATATTTACTTGGACCAGTAGAAACAGTAATGATAATAGAAAATCCTAGTGGCTTTTTAGTTCCCTTTTTTACATTTAAAGCAATAACTTTGTCAACTTTGTATTTGCTACTAGAATCAAATTTCACATCAGTAGAAATAGTAAATCCTGCATCTATTAACTCTTTAGTAGCTTCTTCTCTTGAAAGTCCAACTACATCTGGTACAATGATTGTTTCCTCCTTATTCATAATAGAAAATAATATAAAAACAAGAGAAGCAATGAAAACTATTACTGCTATAAGTATGAACAAAGTTTTCTTTTTATTTTTTTCATTATTCTTTTTTATTTCAACTGTATCTGACTTATTTAATAAGGAATGCATAACTTCTTCTTCCATTTTATCATCTAAAATTAATTTTTCAACATTAGCATTTTTATCAGATTTCCTTAAATCATCATGCATTTCTTGAGCAGAATTATACCTATTTTTAGGGTTTTTTGCAGTGGCACGGATAATTATATTTTCAATACTTTGTGAAATACTAGCATCAATTTTACGAGGAGATGGAAATTCATCTCTAACATGCATTAAAGCAATAGTAACTGCCGAATCACCATTATATGGCAACTCTCCTGTTAGTAATTCATACATCAAAATTCCAATAGAATAAATATCACTTCTAACATTAGATACATCACCACTTATCTGTTCAGGTGGTAAATAATGGACACTTCCTAAAATAGAATTTGTCTGAGTCAATAATGTAGCATTAAGTGTAACTGCTATTCCAAAGTCAGTAATTTTTACAGTTCCATCTTTTTGTATAAGGATATTATGTGGTTTAATATCACGATGAATTATTTGTTTATTGTGTGCATGGTTAATTCCTAAAGTAACTTGCATAATTATATCCTTTACCTCAGAAATTGTAAGTCTTTTTCTTTTTAAAATTAATTGCTTTAAAGTTACGCCCTCTACATACTCCATTACAATAAAATATTTATTATTTTCTTCACCTATATCAAATATTTGGACAATATTAGGATGATTGAGTGCTGTTGCTGCTAATGCTTCTCTTTTAAAACGTTTAATAAATAATTCATCATCACTTAAATCTCCACGTAGAACTTTTATAGCAACATTTCTTTGTAAAATATTGTCAAATGCTAAATAAACATTTGCCATTCCCCCTTCACCAACGCTCCTTTTAATTAAATATCTATCGCTTAATAAATAATCTTTTTCAAACATCCTAATCACCATCTTTCAGTAAAACAACAGTTATATTATCATGTCCACCATTTGTATTAGCAGTGTTTACTAATAATTTTACAGTTTCAGAAATTTCTTTATTATCAAGCAGGATTTTTTCAATTGTTTTATGATCAACCATATTAGATAATCCGTCACTACATAAAAGTAAATATTTATAAGAATTTTCAATTTCATAAAAATCAATCTTTAATAACTTATTCGTACCAACCGCTTGCATTAATATATTTTTCTTAGGATGAAATTTTGCTTCTAATTCTGTAATTTCACCTTGGTTTATTAATTCGTTTACTAGTGTTTGATCATGAGTTATTTGAATCAAACTTGTGTTACATAACGCGTACGCTCGTGAATCTCCAACATTAGCAATAATTGTATAATCTTCTAAACATATTGCAATAACAACCGTTGATCCCATACCAGATAAATTACCATTTGTTTTAGCATATTTTAAAATATGAGTATTCACTTCCTTAATTTGTGTCGTTAACCACTTTTTTGCTTGTGTAATAGAAGTAATGTTAGATGTTGTAGCCCAAATTTTACTTATTTTATTAACAATGACTTTACTTGCAACATCACCTGCATTGTGACCGCCCATTCCATCAGCAACAATTGCTAAAGTATGTCCATAACGGTTTGAAGAAACGAATACACTATCTTCATTTGTTGTTCTTATTTTTCCTACGTCTGTAAAAGTATGATATGAATACATTTATTTCTCCTTTCTAATACTTCGTAATTGTCCACATGCTGCATTTATTGTTTCACCAAACTCTTGACGTAAACGAACATTAATTCCACCTTTAGATAAATAATCAAAAAAAGATTTAATGTTTTCATCACTACTACGATTATATTCACTATTGACAGCATTTAGTGGGATTAAATTAATATAATAGTGTAACCCCCGTAAATATTTAATTAAATTTCTTGCATCTTCAATACTATCATTGATATTATTAATAAGTACATATTCTATAGTTAATCTTCTTGAAGTATTATCACAGTAGTAAAATAGAGCTTTTTTCAACTCATCTAAATTATACTTAATATTAATAGGCATAATTTCATTCCTGATATTATCAAAAGTTGAGTGCAAACTTATTGCCAAGTTAACCTGCTTATTTCTATTAGCAAACTCAATAATTTTAGGAGCAATTCCAGAAGTTGAGACAGTTATGTGTCTAGATCCTATACCTAATCCTAAATCAGAATTAATAATCTCAATAAAATTCATTACATTTTCAAAATTATCAAATGGTTCCCCAATACCCATCACAACAACATGACTTATTCTTTCTTCTAACCAGTTTTGAACTTCTATTATTTGTAAAACCATTTCAAACACATCTAAATTTCTAAGTTTTGAAAGTTCTCCAGATGCACAAAACTTGCATCCCATATTACATCCGACTTGTGTTGTAATACAAACACAGTTTCCGTACTCCTGTCTCATTAGAACAGTTTCAATTACATTTCCATCATGAAGTTCAAATAAAAACTTTATTGTTTTATTAGACTCTAATACATCAATTATTTTTAAACTACTAAAATGTAAATCTTTCTTTATAGTTTCTCTTAAATCTTTTTTTATAGTTGTAATTTCCTCAAAACTTTTAATGCTATTTTTGTATATTGCATTAAACATTTGTTTAGAACGATATTTGCTTTCACCTATACTAGAAAAATAGTCTATATATTCATTAATTGTAAAATTATATACTGATTTCATAAAACACCTCTATTTAAATTTTGTTCCAATTTTTATTTCTTTATTTCCATTATAAAATTGTTTCGCATCCATAGTTTTTTTTCCAGAAATAGTCAATTCTACAATAATAATATTATAGTCATCTGTAGAAACTTCAATCCCGTCTTTTGAAATTAATATTATCTCCCCTACAGGTTTTTCACTTTTTTTACTAGTTATTAAAACTTTGTGTACTTTAATTATCAAGTCCTCATAATAAATAATTGCATAAGGAAATGGATTAAATGCTCTAACCTTATTATAAATATTAATTGCTTTATCATTAAAATTAATTTTTCTTTCTTGTTTTGAAATTATTGGGGAATATGTAACTTCTTTCTCATCTTGTTTTACTCCAAGCCTTATATCATTTTGAAGTTCATCTAAACATCTAGGTAGCAGTTCACTTCCTAATAGTGATAATTTATCGTGTATAGTTTCTAAATTATCCTCATTATTAATTGGAATTTTCTCTTGGATAAAAATATTTCCTGCATCCATTTTATCAATCATTTCCATAATTGATACACCAGTATATTCATCTCCATTCATTATAGCTCGATGAATTGGCGCTCCACCACGATATTTTGGAAGTAAAGAAGCATGGACATTTAAAGCTTTAATCTTAGCTAATTTTAAAATTTCACTAGACAAAAACTGTCCATAAGCGCAAGTAACAATATAGTCTGCATCCATTTCAGCAATAGTAGACACACAGTCATTAATATTATCTGGTTGTATGAGTTTAAGATTATTTTTAATTGCTAGTTTTTTTATAGGAGAATATACAATTTTTTGTCCCCTTCCAGTTTTTTTATCTGGTTGAGTTACAACTAAACATACATTATATTTCTTTTCTATAAGCTTTTCTAAAACATTTACTGCAAAAACTGGTGTGCCCATAAATACTATTTTCATACTACCTCCTAAAAATCAATTGGATTGCAATTAACAATAATTCGTATATTCTTTATTTTATTATAATCGCGTGTCTTATTTATTATATCAAAAATTTGCGAAAAATGAGAGTATTTGACTAAAATTTGTACTCTGTTTTGCATATTAATTCTCTCCACACTTGGATAATGTGGCTTTGACACATTTAATTTTTTTTCTAAACAATAATTATATAATTTGTACATACAATTAAGTAAAATTGAATTATCAGATGATAACCCTAAAATTTTTAAATATTTTACAAAGGGAGGATAATTTAATTGCTTTCTAAATAATATTTCATTATTATAAAAAGTAATATAATCATTATTAATCGCATTTTTAAAACTATAGTGCTTAATATCGTATGACTGAATCAAATTGTAACTGTTTTTATAACCTCTTGAATTTCTACCTAGTGATTGACAAATGTATTGAAATGTATTTTCACTTGCTTTGTATGAATTTATATTCAACATATAATCAGCATCGATAATTGCAATTAAGGATACATTGATAAAATTTAATCCTTTTGATAAAATTTGTGTTCCAATTAAACCATGATACTTATTATTAGTAAAATCATTCATAATTTCACTCAATTTATAACTATTATTAAGCATATCTGAATCAACTCGCATAATTTTTAAATCTTTTATTCTATCAAATAACACTTCTTCTAATTTTTGAATACCATATCCATATTCAAAATATTCTCTACTGCCACAATTACAATTAAAGCCCACATCACGATAATTACACTTATGACATATAAAAGTGTTATTTATATGAAGGTTCAATGTTACATCACATTTTTTACATTTATAAGCCTCTCCACAATTTGAGCATATAACATAATTAGCATAACCACGCCTATTTAGTAATAATATGAACTGCTCATTTTTTTTTATAGTCTCAATAATCTTATTTTCTAAATTTTTTGATAATATCCATTCAAAATTAGATTTCATATCAATACATTCATTAACCATTTTAATTTCTGAATACATTTTAGAAAGATTATGCAAAATAATTTTATTATTTTTTGTATTATAATAAGTTACAACATCAGGAGTAGCTGAACCTAGTACAACTTTCGCATCATGGTACTTACTACGTAAAAATGCTATTTCCTTTGTCGAATAACTTACATTACTTTCTTGAATATAAGAATTGTCATGTTCCTCATCAATAATTATTAAAGCTAAAGATTTAAACGGCAGAAATATTGCCGACCGCGTTCCTACAGCTATTTTTACATTATTATTACAGACTCTTCTAAACTGATCATATTTTTCTAAAGAAGACATTTTACTGTGAAATACAGCGACATTATCATTAAAATAAAAACTAATAACATTTAATATATGAGATGTAAGACTAATTTCGGGAACTAATAGTAAAACCTCTTTATCAAGTTTAATGTATTTTTTTATCAATTCTATATAACAAATAGTTTTTCCACTACCAGTTACTCCATGAATTAAGTGATAATTGAATTTACTATTAAAAATATCAATTATTACTTTTAATTGTTCCCTACTTGGATTATTATAATATTTTGTTTTAGATATATTTAAACTTAACCTATAGTCTTCTATTTCATATATTTTTAAAACATTTATATTTCTTAACTTTTTAATTATATAATTACCAAACATCTTATTTGCTTGATTTAAAGTACAATGTTTATTCTCAGAAACATATTTTAAAATATGTTGATATTGGGATTTTAAATCATTTTCAATTCCTGTTATGCTAAGACACTTAACAAATTTTATCTTCTCATTTTTTTTTATTTTTGCTCTAAATGCAAGTGGTAAAATTGTATTAATACACTCAATCATTGTAGCAGTAGAATGACTTCTCAAATATTTTATTAGTAAAAGTTGTTCATCATTTAAATATTCCCTTGTAACTGATTTAACATATTTATATTTGTTATTTGGTTCATAATTTTCAATTATTTCTAATACAAATCCCTCTATAAACCTATTTCCAAATGGTACAACTACTTTTGAGCCTAACCTAATATTATTTTGCACAGCAAAATCAACCATATATAAAAATGGTTGATCTAATTTATGATTATTTAATTCTGCTACAACACTTACAAGCATAGTATAATTTTATATTATTTTAACAAATCAGAAGTTGCTACCAAAACTGAATCTTCATAATGGTCTCTATATTCAATAAATCCATTCTCAAAGTCCTTACCAATAATATATTTTTTGGGAACACCTATCAAATCTGCATCTTTTATCTTTGATCCCATTCGTTCGTCACGGTCATCAACCAAGCATTCAAGACCCTCTTTAGAAAATTTTGTTTCAAGTTCAATAGCTGCTTTCATCTGATCAGAATTATTTACATCACTAACAATTACATGAACATCATATGGGCTAATTTCATCAGGCCACATTACTTTTGATTCTCTAGAATGTTGTTCAAGTACTGCCATAGTAATTCTACTAATACCTATCCCATAACATCCCATAACAATAGGAATTAGTTCTCCAGAAGCATTATTAATATTAGCGCTTAATGCATCTGAATATTTTGTACCTAACTGGAATATATGCCCTAATTCAATTCCTTTTGCTTCATAAATATCTGCTTCACATTTTGGACAAGGTGCCCCCTCAAAAAGATCACTTGCTTCTTGATTAGAACTATAACCACATTCTTTACAATATGTAATAACATCTTCACCAACTTCACAAAGTGCCATAAATTCGTGACTTGAGGTACCACCTATTTCCCCATTATCTGCTTCTATTTTAACAAAATCAAGTCCACATCTTTTAAAAATATTAGTATAAATATCTGAAGCTATATCATACCAGTTTTGTAAACATTCTTGAGATTCATGAAAAGTATACAAGTCTTTCATAATAAACTCTCTACCTCTCATTAATCCAAATCTTGGTCTAAACTCATCTCTAAATTTAGTTTGAATTTGATAAAGACCTATAGGTAACTTCTTATATGACTTGATATAAGTTTTAACAATATCTGTTATAACTTCCTCATGGGTTGGTCCTAAACAAAAGTCACGTTCATTACGATCTTTTAGCTTCATTAAATTATCTCCATAAGCATCCCATCTCTTTGTCTGATCCCACAGTGATTTTGGCTGTAAAACTGGTAAAAATAACTCAGAACACCCAGCTTTATCATGTTCTTGTCTTGTAATTTCACATATTTTTTTTATCACTCTATATCCTATAGGTAAATAGGAATATATACCAGCAGCAGTTTGATGGGCATAGCCGCCTCTTAATAGTATCTTATGTGATTGAATAACAGCATCACTACTTACTTCTTTTAATGTTGGAATAAATTCTAAACTTTGTCTCAACTTTTTCACCTCTATATTAAATTAATTATATCATTAAATGTGATTAATATCATCAAAAATAGTAAAAAAACTATTCCACCTAACGATAAACCGATATATAACTTTCTTGGTATTTCTTTTTTGGTAATAAATTCTCCAATAGCAATCAGTATTTTACTTCCATCTAAACCTGGAATTGGTAACAAATTAACTACACCTAAATTTATTGATAATAACGCAACTACTTGAAATAAATATAGTATTCCAGCTTGTACTGAATCTCCTATTACATTAACAATCATTACAGGACCTCCAACACTATTCTTATTTTCAGAAAACTGTACAATTAAATTATAAAAACCATTAAACATTGCAAATATCATTTCAAAAAATTGAGTGAAAGTATTTTTAAATATCAAAATGGGATTTCTAGAAACACTTGCTGACTTATATTTAATACCAATTGTAAAATCTTCTTTAACACCAGTTTCATTAATAGTTATTGTTTTATCACCCTTTTTAAATACAATATTTATGTCCCCTGACTTTTTTGCGTTATTAATATCATCTACCATACTATCGAAGTCACTTACAGATTTTCCATTTACACTTATAATTTTAAATCCTGAACTTATATGCATTTCTTCTGCTAAACTTCCTTCTATAATTTCACCCACAATGGGTTCATACTCTCCACTACCAATATAAAAATTCATTCCTAAAAGTATTATAAACCCTAGAATAAAATTAAAAAACGCTCCACCAAATATAATCAATGATTGTTTCAACTTATGTATATCATTTAAAGTTCTTCCAACAGGTACATCATCTCCATCATCATTTTCTCCAGCCATGGATACGAAACCACCGATTGGTAAAACTCTAATTGAATATAATGTTTCACCAAACTTTTTAGAAAATAATTTAGGACCCATTCCTAAAGAAAATTCGCGACAAAATACACCGAATTTTTTTGCAAAAATTAAATGTCCTAATTCATGAACAAAAATAATTGTTCCAAATATAACAATTGCAGTTATAATGGTCGTTAAACTCATTAAATCCACTCCCTTACCATTTTTCTTACTTCACTATCTACATTTATTATATCATCTAAATTAGGATTAATAATAATTTTATGACAATTCATCGCATTTTTTATCAATTTTTCTATTTCTAAAAAGTTTATTTTATTATCTAAAAAGGCTTCAACTGCAACTTCATTAGCAGCATTAAACACTGTGGGCATCGTGTGCCCTACTTTTCCCGCTTCATACGCATACTTAACACAGGGATATCTTTCAAAATCTAACTTTTTAAAATTCAAGGTAGCAACATTTACTAAATCAAGCGGTTCTTTACTGGTATTTATCCTACTCGGGTGACTAAGTGCATATGCTATAGGTGTTGTCATATCAGCCGTTCCTAATTGGGCAATAACACTATTATCACAGTATTCTACCATAGAATGAATAATGCTTTCAAGATGAATAACCACATCAATATTATCATAATCAATATTAAATAAATGATGCGCTTCAATTACTTCTAACCCTTTGTTAACCATTGTAGCAGAATCAATAGTAATCTTTTTTCCCATTGACCAATTTGGGTGATTTAAAGCATCATCTAATGTAACACTAGCTAATTCTTCTCTATTTAAATGCCTAAATGACCCACCACTTGCAGTTAAAATAATTCTTTTTACATTTCCTTTATATTCACCTTTTAAGCATTGTAAAATAGCACTATGTTCTGAATCAATTGGAACAATTTCAACATTGTTCTCCTTTGCTTTTTTCATAACAATATCTCCTGCTGTAACCAAGGTTTCCTTATTTGCTAGGCATATTAATTTTTTGTTTTCAATTGCTTTGATAGTCGGTTTTAGTCCCACACTACCTACCACACTATTAACAAAAATATCATATTCACTAGAAGCAATTTCAAGTAAACCATCATCACCATATACAAAAGTAACGTTATTATATTTACTGCATAATTTTTGATAAGTAATATTCTCAATACAAGATACCATTAATGGATTAAATTCATCTATAATCTCACAAGCAT
>JBKEDG010000068.1:0-2538 GCA_047975285.1 Bacilli bacterium
AACTTTACAATAATGTGGAAGAAAAAAGAATACCACTTTGTTGATAATACTGGGGCAGCCCATAGCTTTGATTGGAGAGAGGATGTAAAATTATACTACACCTATAAACAAGGACAATATACAGCGATATTAGCTGAACTTAAAGGAGATAAATATCAAGTCAAATTAGGTCAACCTCAGCAAATAGGTGACGAATACACCACTGAGTATTACTACACTACTAATAGTCAAGTAATAACAAAGAATGCAGTGTATGGATTGTACTCGGATACAAATCTTGAAGTTACATTAGAGAAGGATTCGCAAATATTAGTTGAAATAAAAAATGGGACTCCAACAAGTGGAATCCTCAACTATCATAAATATAAATTAATTAACATAACCAGCTGTTAATTAATATTCCACCTCTAATAGGTGTACCTCTAGTATAACTCATATCTGAATAAGTTATGAGAAATATTTCATAATATTAGGGGTGACATAATAATAAATATATAGGGGTGTCATTTTTTGATATTATCTATGCTTTTTCACCATAGCGCCAGTCTCTTTTAAAAATGAGCCCTAGACTTGACATATAAGAGTGGGCCACTATGATATATTAGGAGGCAATTTTTAATGGTTAATTGCGAACTATCACAAGATTTGTGGTATCTATAAAATTCAATCTTAATATTGATATAGAGCAACTTATAGACAATCGTTTAAAAAAGTAGACTAAAATGAAATTCCTCAGTCTACCTATTCTTATTTAAGTCTTCAGACCCATTAAGGAAAGTCATTTCAAACTATTCGCATTTAATCTGTTAAGAACTCAAACTCATATTCACTTAATGATGTATTGTAAAAACCTATTGCGATCTCTATTTTTTCACCATTGTCCAAATATGTATTTCTTATACGCTTCAAAAATGGACCATCGTCATGTAAATAAAGTTTAACCTCATCACTTCCATTTTCTACTTTAAATTTATCATTAAATTTTGAAATACTATATCCAGGTTCATGCAATCCTTGATATAAGGATTCTGAATTAAAATCAATAAGTTCATCTGCAATATAGTTTTCCATAAAAATATATGGTTTATTATCGACTAAAAAGATTCGTTTGATTAAAGTACATGGCTGTCCATTAAATGGACTATCTATACCCTTAACTATTTTCTTTTCTAAAACTTGTTTTCTTACTTCAGCAAATTTACTATCAAGAATTTGGGAAAATGTGCGTCCTGTTGATAAACGGGATATTACCCCCGCATTAATAACAAGAGTTCCCTTCCCACTTTTTTTTACTACATAATTCTCATTTTGCAATAATTCACTTGCCTTCCTAATTGTCACTAAACTAACATTGTATTTACTTGCAAACTCTTTTTCTGTTGGTAATAAATGATTCACTTCATATGTTCCATCAATAATTTTATTTTTTATAATGTCATGGATTTGAATATACAAAGGTCTTGACTTATTTAGCATCTTAATATCCTCCTAGTATAATAAATAGGCAGTGTATCATGTTAACCTATTATAGGTTTTCATGTTGGTTATAATTACAGCCGATTACTTCTTTACCCTACTATGTCTTTAATTATAGCATATAAGTGTTTAACGTCATCAATATTAGTTTTACCATCATCATCAATTATTGATGAATAAACATGTGGGATGATTTTTTTTACTCCATTATCATATGCTATTTTACAAATTTGTTCAAAGTTTGAGGTCGTTATTCCACCAGTAGGTTCAATTCCTAAATTTGCATTAGCACAAGCCTTACATACAACTTTATATTCTTCAATTGTCTCTAAGCCTTTCATTGGGAAAAATTTAACCGAACTTCCCCCCATTTCGATGATCATTTTAATCGCCGTGTTAATATCTACTAATGCCGGCTTTTCTTTACTACTTAATGGTCCAGTTGAGATTTTCACAATCCCTGGTACGCCTGATGGTGATATAAGACTATTAATAAAAGTCGCATCGTTATTTACACATGCTCTTGCACTTGCAACACTTGTAAAAACTTGGTTTACATGTTGCGGTTTATATTCTTTGATAATCTCATTTACCATATAACATTGGTTTGGGTCACCAGCTCCAAGACCAACGCTCACTGCATTATTTAAATGTTTTGCATAATGTTTCATGTCATCAATTGCTGCTGTGGTACTTTCATAATTTTTTGATAAAACACCAATAATTGCATTTTGTTCACATGCCTCATAAATTTCAATTGCATTTTCGATGTCCTTTGCTAAACAGTTAAGCGCTATTTGACCTTTATAAAAATTTGGTTCTAATTTCATTTTCCCTCCATATATTCATTTAATTTTTGTGCTATAACTAACGCTTCTTCTTTAGTAATTTGACGTACATCAAATTCTATTTTCCCTAGATTTAATTGATGATTTCTAGTTTCAATAGTTAGGTTTGAGCTTGTTAAGAACTCAACTATATCTCTTGCAATACTCTCTTTCGTTGATAGTAGGACTCGGATTATATCACGACCTGCTAGATCCTTTACTACTTCCAACTTGA
>JBKEDG010000069.1:0-5511 GCA_047975285.1 Bacilli bacterium
AATTTATGTAAAGGTAAGATAACACCCGAACAAACAGCATATGAAATATTCAATACTAGTACAAATGATGGAAAGAATATGGATAGCTATTCAAAGCTACTATCAGAATCTATAAACTCAATTATAGATACTAATGATCAATCAGTTGTAGATAGCTTATTTACATCAGGTCCAATAGTAACAAATAATATAGCAGGATTAGATGACTTTGAATTGATAACATTCTTAGTTATAGTTTAAAAGGAGAAGTACAATGAAAGAAGAACATGAAAAAGAGTTAACTTTACCAGCGTACCGAAATATTTCGTGGAGAAGATTTCATAAAGAACTTGTACATCAATTGGATAGAGATTTGCATATAAAGTACACAAATGTTAAAGGTTACAGTCTAGGACGCCTGCTTCGTGAAATAGAAAATGATATTGCAGCAACAAAATCAGATGAAATGTACGACTACCTTGTGAGAAAAAAGAAAGAGTTAGTTAAAGAATATGATAGATTTTTGAGAGAACAAAGATATATTAGTAGAGTCGAAGAACTAGATAATCAGATGTATGAAAGTTATGACTTAAGTAACTTAGAAGAAATAGAAGATAATTATAGTGAAAATTCAATGCCATAAATAGGGGAGACTAATGAACAAATTACCAGACAGTTGTTATGTGGGAAAAATAATACCAAAAGATAATTTCAAGCAGTACAGAGATGAATTTACCAGTAAAGTTGAACGAATTAGGTTTATGTACAATATCAATAGTCAAACAACAAACTATGAACAGACTAATGATGAAGATGCTATTATAGTAATCAACTTATCTTTAAAAGATGATGTAGATATTACAAATGTAATAAAAGAAATAGAGCAGACAATTAACTACAAAATAATTTATGAGGTTGAATTTAATAATAAAAAGAAGTATGGTTTCTTTGATCAAAAATTATTTACTACCAGTTATGATACTCCAATATCATTCGATTTACTTGCTAATGATGTAGTTGCACTTTATGACAATATTAAAAAACAAATTCTAGGTTCTTCAAAAAAAGAGTTATCTGTAGATGAATTAGTTAGAAGACAATTAGAAATTGAGCAGTTAGAAAAAGAAATAGAAAAACTAACTAAAGAAAAATCTAAAGAAAAGCAAGTTAATAAAAAAAATGAAATTAGGAAAGAAATAAAAAATAAGAAAATAAGATTAGAGGGACATTATGAAATTTAGCGAACAATTCAAAATAGCCGATAGAAATATAAGCTTTTTAGATATTAATTTATATGGGGACTACCCATTTTTTATTGATCCGTTGCTTTTGGATAATAATGAAGAATTACCAAACGCATACAATAAATTTTTAAACTATTTTACTGACAGTAGCTCCTCTTTTGTTTTTAAAGAAATAAAAAACACTCATTTAGGATTTGGTTATTTATCAAATTCAGGTCATGGTATTGGAAAAAATATTGGAAAAAAATTAAAAGAAAATAGTCTTATGCAAATGTATGGGTTTGACTTGGACACAATTGATATTTTTATAGACGGAGTTGGTGTTGACTTAATTTCTGATATGACAACAAATATAATATTGGAAGATTTATGTGATTTTACAAGAGGAATATGCAGTAAATATGATATTCCAACTGTAGATTTTGCTTTGGATAATGGTTCAATCAAGCCAATAAGAAGTAAATTGCCAATATTTGAAGGTGAATGTATTATATTGGTACCTAAGAGCATTCTTAGAAAAAATAAGTTGCTATTATCAAAAAGTAATTTTGTTGATAACATTTATGATGTTGTTGAAACAGTTGAAAATGGAGCGACAAGAGCACGTTTAAATGATATGTTGTATAAAACAGTTTTTGTGAAAACAAGAAATATGAATGAAATAAAAAAAATTCCTAAGAAGGAAATTGGTAAATTAATTAATAAGTTAGTTAGCATAGAACCACAATTAATACCTAATTTTAAAAATTACATGAGATTTATTGATGGAAATACAAATATAACAAATAGTGATTTACTTATTGAATACGAATCAACAGAGGCAATACTCCATTTGGTAAGTATATTTAAGAAAGAACTACTAAAAGGTAAAGAAGAAATATCTTGTGTGGATAGTGTACGTAATTTATTGATCCATTATAAGCATGAACTTGAGCACTCAGATTTAGTGAGCACTTTTTCGATTAAAGAAATGCAAGATGAAAAACAACATCAAAGAATTTTTAGAACAATCTCAAAAGCTGTAAATATTGGTGTTAATGCTGAAGTAAATAATGGAAATGGACCAGTTGATTTTAAATTTGTGTCAAATGGTGAATCGATACTTACGGAATTCAAGCTTGCAAGAGCAACAAATGCTTCTAATATATACAAGCAATTAGAAAAATATTTTGAAATGAACAAAGATGCAGTTAGGGCATTTGCAGTATTGATATCGTATAATGACGAACAGCTGGAAAAGTCCCAAAAAATTGAGGCTTCTAACACTAATCCTCAAATAGAAACGATAATAATTAATTGTAACCCCCAAAATTACAAATCGGCTTCAAAGAAATAAGGAGAAAGATGAAAAGTACAATAAATTTAGAAAGCAAAAATATAATAAGTACTAATATTGAATTAATATCACAACTATTTCCTCATTGCATAACAGCGCAAGGTGGAAAGAAAGTAATAAATTTTGAAAAGCTAAAAGCAGAATTTTCGAATGAGTTGGTAGATGAAACTAAAGAGAAATATGAATTAAATTGGCCTGGTAAACGTGCAGCTATAAATGAAGCACGAATTCCTACTAATAAAACTTTAATTCCATTAGAGAAAAAATCAATTGATTTTAAAGGTACAAACAACGTATATATAGAAGGTGATAACTTAGAGGTTTTAAAAATACTTCAAGAATCGTACTTAAATAAAATAAAATGCATTTATATAGATCCTCCATATAATACGGGTAAAGACTTTATATATAAAGATGATTTTAAACAGTCATCAGAAGAAGAACTGTTTGAATCAGGACAAACAGATGAAGAGGGGAATAAATTCATACAAAATACTGAGACAAATGGTAGATATCACTCGGATTGGTTATCAATGATGTATCCCCGTTTAAAGTTAGCAAGAAATTTATTAAAGGAGAATGGTGTAATATTTATTTCAATTGATGATAACGAGTATGCAAATTTAAAAAAAATGTGTGATGAAATTTTTGGTGAAATTAATAATATTGCAAGTCTAGTATTTCAGTTAAATCCAAGAGGGGAGCAATCAAACAAAAATATAGCAATTTCACATGAATATGTACTAATATATCAAAAATCTCAGAGAACAAAATTATATGGTGAAAAGCCAACTTTGGAAAAAATAAAAGAGTATAAATATGAAGACTCGATAGGTAAGTACAGTCTTTGGGGGTTAAGAAAGCGTGGTGCTGGCTCATTAAGAACTGAATCACCCAATTTATATTATCCAGTGTATTACATACCAGGGACTAATCATATCTCGTTAGAGAATTCTCAAAATGCCATCGAAATTACACCTAAATTGTCTGATGGGCAGGATGGGCGTTGGAGGTGGTCCCGTGAAAAGTTGTTATCTAGTCTAAAGTTTGTAGAAGTAAAAAAAGTGAATGATAGGTATGATATTTTCACAAAAAATTATCTCACAGATGATTTACTGGTGAAGTACAAATCAATATTTATCGACTCTAAATATAACAATGAAGTCTCTACGCGAGAACTTAAAAGAATGTTTGAAGGTAAAAAGGGTATTTGATTTTGCTAAATCTAGACATGTTATTGATGATGTGATTCAAATGGCATTTGGAAAAAATGAAGCTGGAATTACTTTGGACTTCTTCTCAGGTTCATCTACTACTGCACATAGTGTAATGGATTTGAATGGTAAAGATAATGGTAATCGTAAATATATAATGGTTCAACTGGATGAAACTATTGATCCTAAGAAGAGTAAAAGCGCTTATGACTTCTGCATTGAGAATGATTTAGAACCTATTATACCTAGTATTGCACAAGAGCGTATTAAGCGTGCAGGGGCTAAGATTAAAGAGGAAACTGGAGCTGACATTGACTATGGGTTTAGAGTATTTAAACTAACTGATAGTATTTTAAAAAGTAATGAGGTGCTTCCACAAGATATGCAACAAGATTTATTAAATCAAAGTGATGGTAAGTATGTTGATGGAATTAGTAAACTTGATATTGTAACTAGTATTATACTTAATTTAGGACTTATGTTAGATAGCAAAATTGAAGAACTTGATAATGATAACTTTATAATTGAAGATGGACTGTTATTTATTAGTTTAAGTGATGTGTATGATAGTAATGTATTAGATATTATTCGTGATATTGAGCCTGATCAAGTAGTATTTGATGAGAGATCATTTACTAGTGATAGTGAGCTAACTAACGTAGAGCAACAAATTAAAGAAATTAATAGTGATATAACTATTAATATTTTATAGGAGGTATTGTGAAACTTAAATTTAAAAACCAACAATACCAGGAAGACGCTACTAAAGCAGTAGTAGATGTATTTCAAGGACAAACTAAAATTAAAGTTGAATCAATTACTATGCATAGAAATGAAGGTTACTTAGGTGATATGGGTAATATTGATGTAGTATATAATCCCAGATTACATATTACAGATGATGTGGTTACTAGTAATATTAAGAAGATACAGGAAGCTAATCTTATTCCTAGCAGTGATTTTAGCAATTTAAATAACTTTAGTATCGAAATGGAAACAGGTACAGGTAAAACTTATACATATATTAATACAATGTATGAACTATATAATACATATGGTTTTAGTAAATTTATCATTGTTGTACCAAGTGTTGCTATTCGTGAAGGTGTGGCCAAATCATTCGCTGTCACTGAAGACCATTTCCAAGAAAAGTTTGGAACTAAGATTAGACATTACATTTATAATTCAAGTACTCCACAAAATATTAGTGACTTTAGTGGTGGAACTGGAATCCAGTGTCTTATTATGAACTATCAAGCTTTTAATGCCAAAAGCAAAGATGCACGTAAGATATACCAAGAACGTGATGAATTTGGATCTAATAGACCAATTGACCTACTTAAGGCATGTAATCCAATTATGATTATTGATGAGCCACAGAAAATAAGTGATAATACAGAGGCGAAAATTGAAGAAGAATTCAAACCACTATTTGTATTACGTTATAGTGCTACTCATAAAAAAGGTAAAGATTATAATAAACTTTATGCTCTTAATGCAATTGATGCCTATAATCAGAAACTTGTAAAGAAAATTGAAGTTGTAGGACTAGAATTAGTAAATGATAAAAGTGAAGGTACATATTTATATGTAAGTGAAATTGAAGCTACTAAAACTGGGCCAGTTGCACATCTTGAAATGGAGCAGAAAACAGCTAGTGGTGTGAAGAAGATAATGCGTAAGACTAAGGTTAATGATAACCTATATGCATACTCAAATGAGTTACAAGCATACAAAA
>JBKEDG010000070.1:0-38930 GCA_047975285.1 Bacilli bacterium
ACAGAAAAGATTTAATCATAAAGTTGAATCAAGAGATATTACTCTTGAAAATGTAAAGCAATCGTTGGTTGAAAATACATCTGATAAAGAAATAGATTTAATTGTTGGAGGGTTTCCATGTCAATGGTTTAGTATGTCTGGTTACAGGGTTGTTTCAGATAAAAGGAATAGTCTATACTTAGATATGTTAGACATTATTGGAAAAGTTAAACCTAAATTCATAGTAATGGAAAATGTTGAAAGATTACGATCAATGATTAAAGGAAATGTTGAAAAAAAATAATTGACGATTATAAAAAAATTGGTTATAAAATCGATGTCACTGTTTTGAATAGTGCTGATTATTGTGTAGCTCAAACAAGAAGAAGAGGAATTTTTATTGGAAATAGAATTGGTGTTAAAACCTACCACCCCAAGCCAATTTTGAAAGAAGAAAACTACAATACATTGCGAGAATGTATAAATAAATATATGTCAATGAAGGAAAACAAAAAAATTAACCATATTTTCACAAAGCATTCAACTTAAATGATTAATAAAATAGAACCAACTTAAGAAGGGGAAAAGATTGTATGGTAATTATTCTGATGCATGTAAAAAATCCCCATGGTCTAAACCTTCATCCTAAATTACCAAGATTTTTAATTCCAAGAGAACTGGCAGCACTGCAATCTTTTCCTGATAGTTTTGTTTTTATGAGTGCAAAAAAAAATGGCAACTTGTTCAAATTGGAAACGCGGTACCACCCTTATTAGGTAAAGTAATTGGTATTGCCGTTGAATATGCGTTAAAAGAAAAAATCCACTAATAAGTAGTTTTTATATTAAATAACTTTATTGAGTTTTTCATAATAAATCTGTACTTAAAGCTATTTCTGTGATTATGTAATTGAAATTCACCAATACTAATATTATTATACTTCAAGGTATTACTTTCGTTCCACTCATCTATTGTATGTTTAGTGAAAGAGACTTTACATTTATTCCACTTGATGATAGGCTATAATCGGTTATTTCATACTTTATTTTTGAAAGAAACATGAGATAAGTTTTATTACAAAAAACAAGGTATATATGTAAAGAAAAATAGACATAAAATTACTTGGGACTTGTCAAAGTGTTTATTCCAGCGCATAAGAGATGCTTTAGATATTTTATATCTTCTACAAATATTTTTAATAGAAAAATTACAATTTCTATATAGTTAACAAGCATAATATTTAGTATTTAGCGTGAGAGAGTACCTATTGGTCTGTTTTTGTGCGATATATCTCCTTTGTGTATTTTAAGGTTTTATAAAGTTATTTTTATTATTTACAGTAATTATTTTTTTTTCATTTATAATACTAACATGTCCAGGATAACTACCACTAATTTTTTTTACATTTTTTACATTAGTGTAAACAACATCGACTTTAGGGTAATTTTTTGCTTTTGAATATGTTGCAGCATAAGAAGCAGCTAATAAAATTTGATCGTCAGTAATATTATCTGACTTTAGTAGAACATGACTTCCTGGTAAATCTTTAACATGAAACCATATATCATTTTTATTTGATAATTTAAAAGTTATTTCTTCATTTTGTAAATTATTTTTACCAATTAAGATTTTATAATCAGTATTTTCAATAGTCATAATATTAATTTTTTTTACAGTTTTATTTTTGTGACTGATATGTAAATAATCATTACATAAAATTACTATTTCGTTTTCATTTGCAATTGATAATTGAAATAATAAATTATCTAAATAGTCAAGTCTATGATAAGTGGCTGTAATTTGGTTATTTATATGAGTAATACTTCTTTTTAGTTTGGCATATTTATTATAGTATGAATTAGCATTATCACTAATACTAATATTCTTATTAATATTAATTTTTACTTTATTTCCGTCAAAATCATTGCAAACTAGATAATTAGATATTTTTTTGTTGTAACCATAAGTAAGTATTAAATCCCCATATATTTTATAAATTTTGTACTTAGAATTTTTTTGCAACTCTTTTTTTAGTACGTTTACTTTATTTTTCGTTTTTTTATAATCCTGTTTTATTTTTGCTGTACACTTCTTCAATAAAATATTTACATTATCATTATTGCAATCCTTTTGATAAAAGTGATCTAAAAGTGAGGATAAAGACGTAAACGATTCTGATTCTTCTTTAAATACTTTAGTAAAATAAAAATCATCTTTAGTAGCACAAGCACAAACATACACATTAGTTAATTTTTCAATAGAAATATTAACTTTAGGACTAATAAAATATGTGTCTTTTGCTTCAATGTAATATTTATAATTTGGTAGAATTGTTTTAAAATTATTATTTACATATTTCAAACTATTTATGATAGTATTATCAAATTTAGTTAAAATAATATTGGAATATCTTCCAAATAATTCAATATATAAATAATATGTTGTTAAATCTTTTGCTTCATTTAGTCCAGAAAATTCCACTCTAATTATTCTATCTTTTTGATAAGCACAAACATTTATAACTTTTTTATTACCTAAATATTTTCTAAGTAACATTGTAAAATTTAGGGGCTTAGTGGGAAATGAGTATGTTTTATTTGTTACATTTATGCGGCATTCGTTACTTGATGAAATATATACATCTAATTTATTTTGAAATTTAAATAAAAAATCATTACTATTTATATTATATATTTTCTTAATTTTAGCATTATGTAAATCTCTATTAAGTTCTTTTGCTAAGTATAAAGTAAACATTGAATCAATTGGCATAATATACCTCCTATATTGAATTTAATTATAACATTTTTTTTTATAGATATACAACTTTTAGATTAATTATCTTATTTCAATTTAAATAACCAGTTTAATGTGGATGATTATTTATATTTTAGTTACTGTATCATAATAAAATTAATTAAAATAAATCAGAAAATAATAAAGATTTAAACTGATAACAAGTCTGTCATTACTACTTTTTATCGTTACCATATAATTGTTTGAAATCACGCACTTTCAGCTACTAATATGACATTGATAAAATAAGAGATATTTGTACACGCACTAGTATTATCTATTAACTTTTATAGACCAGTATAAATATCATATAAAACAAATAAATGTCTTGAATTTGTTTTATAAATATAGTAATATATAATAAGTAAATAGTATTGAGGAGTTTATATATGAATAATCGTGGAATGTTAATAATTCTAAGTGGACCAAGTGGTGTAGGCAAAGGTACTGTTAGAGAAAAGTTATTTGAGCAAACGGATAATTTATGCTACTCGGTTTCAATGACAACAAGATCTCCGCGTAAGGGAGAAAAGCATGGCGTGGACTATTTATTTGTTGATGATCAACAATTTATTAATAATGTAGAAAGTGGTAATATGCTTGAATGGGCAGAATTTGTTGGAAACAAATACGGAACACCTCTTAATAAAGTTGAAGAAATTTTAGATTCAGGTAGGGATGTATTATTGGAAATTGAGATACAGGGTGCGTTACAAGTAAAAAAGAAGATTGAAAATGCATTATTCATTTTTTTAATGCCTACTTCATTAGAAGAATTAGAAAACCGTCTCCGATCACGTGGTAGTGAAAGTTCAGAAATTATTCACGAAAGATTATCTAAAGCTAAAAGAGAGTTGCCGCTTAGAGATAATTATAACTACGTTGTCATAAATGATAAAGTTGATAAAGTTTGTGAACAAATTAAAGATATTATAAAATTAGAAAAAACATTAAGGAGGGAACTATAGTGTTATATCCATCAATTGACGTATTATTAGAAAAAGTTGACTCAAAGTATAGATTAGTCAAAATTGCAACAGAAAGATGTAGAGAACTGGATTTAGAAGAAAATTTTCATTTAGATAAATATGTTTCAAAAAAAAATATTGGTAGATCATTAGAAGAAATTAATGCAGGTATAATTACATTTAAAGAAGAGTAAAACTCTTTTTTTATTAGTAAAAGAATGGAGGAGTAATGAAAAAAAAGTTACTAACAAAGTTATTAAATGATCTAAAATTGAGTAATAAAGATGAAATGTTGAATTCATTTAATATAAGAAATATTAAATTTTGCAATGAAAATGAATTAACTCTATTTATTGATTCAAATAAATATTTATCACCTGAAATTGTATCAGAGTTTATTGAAAAATCTAGCCTATTTTTTGGTGAGTATAATTTTAATACTCATTTAAATATTACTGAGAAATTAAATATAACGCTATTAAAAGACTATTTTCATTTTTGTGTTGAAAATTTATGTTTAACAGAACAAGTAAACAACATTTTAAAAAATCGCAATTTAAAATACGAAGAAAATTCATCGGAACTTATTCTAGAAGTATATAATGAATATGAATATAAATCAATTAATGGTAGTATTAATGAAATCTATACTATGTTTTGTTCACTTGGAATAAACATTGATATTGTATGTAAAGCAATTAATCATGAGTTAGATTTAGACTTGCAACTTGAAGAAATTGTAAAGAAGGCTTACATTGATAATAATGTTAATAAGAATAAAAAAACATCAAGTGTTACTAAAGTTACTGATAATAATAATATCATATATGGAAAGAAAATTAGTAAAGTTACACATAAGATGGATCAACTTGAGCCCAATTTAAATAATGTTTGCGTTGAAGGAGAAGTATTTGACATTGATATTTTTAAAACAAAGAATAATAAGCATATTGTTACAATTTATATTACAGATTATTCTGAAAGTTTAGCTGTTAAAGTTTTTTTAGGTGAAAAAGCAAAAGAACTTGAAAGTATTACTACACTAAAAGGTAAGTATATTAAAGTATTTGGGCATATGACATATGATACGTATTTTAGAAGTGATATCTTGCGTGCTAATGCAATTAGTTTAGAAGAAAAAAAAACAATTTATGATACTGAAGAGAACAAACGAGTTGAATTACATATTCATACTAATATGAGTGCTGTTGACTCTGTTATTGATGTTAATTCGCTTGTCAAATACGCAAAGAATAATGGCTATAATTCATTTGGTGTTGTAGATCATAATTCAGTTCAAGCTTTCCCAGCGTTATATAATGCAACAAAGAATAGTGATATAAAAGTAATTTATGGAGTAGAATTTGATATTGTTGATGATAAACTAGATATAGTACAAAATAATTCTAATAATAAACTTATCAATTTCGATGATACTTTTATTGTGTTTGATTTAGAAACTACTGGATTGAATCCATATGGTAATGATAGGATATTTGAATTTGGTGCTGTTAAAGTAAAAAATGGTGAAATTATTGATTCCTTTAGTGAACTTTGTAATCCTGATGTAGAACTTTCAGATAAGATAATAGAAATTACTAATGTAAAAAATAGCATGTTAATCGGTAAAAGATTAGAAAAAGATGTTTTAATTGATTTTGTTGATTGGATAGAAGATTTTACACTTGTGGCACATAATGCTAGTTTTGATTTTGGATTTATAAAGACTGCTTGTGATAGATTTGGATTAAGAAAGTTAAATAATGCTATTATTGATACTTTAGGATTATCTAGAATATTAAATCCTCAATGGGGAAGACATGGACTTGCTGCATTAGTAAAGAAATATAAAATCAAATTGGAAAATCATCATCGTGCACATGATGATGCTAAAGCTACATCATATGTATTTATTAATCAAATTAATGAAATAAAAGAAAAAAATATTACCAATATTTCGGAAATGAATAATTATATAGATAGAGATGAAATTTTTAAATATGGTAAAACTTATCATTTAACAGCACTCGTAAAAAATAATGTTGGACTTAAAAATCTTTTTAAATTGGTTTCTCTTGCCAATACTAAATATTTTCATAAAGGCCCAAAAATTTTAAAATCAGAAATTGAAAAATATCGAGAAGGTCTATTACTAGGAAGTTCATGTGTGAATGGAGAAATATTCCAAAATGTTGAAAAATATTCAGATATAGAATTAGAGAATATAATGAAATTTTATGATTATATTGAAGTTCAACCGCCACTTATTTATGATCATTTAATTCAAACAAGTTCAATTGACAGTTTAACTACAATTTATAAGAATATTAAAAAAATTGTCGATATTGGTATTAATAGTAATAAAGTTGTAGTTGCTAGTGGTGATGTACATCACTTATTAAAACGAGACAAAATCTTGAGAGAAATAATTATTAACAATCCTATTCCAGGAGGAGGATTTCATTCACTTAAAAAAAGTAGTATTGAATCAATTCCGTCGCAACATTACAGAACTACTTTAGAAATGTTAAATGAGTTTGAGTTTTTAGGTATAAAAGTAGCAAAAGAGATTGTAATTGATAATCCTAATTATATTTCAAATTTAATTGAAAATGTGACTATTATAAAAGATCAGCTATTTACTCCTAAACTTAAAGATAGTGATATTTTAACTAAGGAAATGGTTTATTCTAAAGCTAAAAGCATATATGGAAGTAATCTTCCTAAAATAATATTAGATCGAATTGAAAAAGAGTTAAACAGCATTATTGGACATGGATACGACGTAATATATTTAATAAGTTCTCAATTAGTAACCAAATCTCTAAATGATGGATATCTTGTTGGTAGTAGGGGAAGTGTTGGAAGTAGTTTTGTTGCTACAATGATGGATATAACAGAGGTTAATCCTTTAACTCCTCATTATATATGTCCAAATTGTAAATATTATGAATTTGTAAATGACAATAATTACTCATGTGGTTATGACTTACCTAGCAAATTATGTCCTGAGTGCTCTAATGCTTTAATTGGAGAAGGGCATGATATCCCGTTTGAGACTTTTCTTGGCTTTGAAGGAGATAAAGTTCCAGATATAGACTTAAATTTTTCTGGTGAATATCAATCAAAAGCTCATGATTACACTAAGGTTCTTTTTGGAGAAGATTTTGTATATAGAGCGGGAACGATATCTACTATCGCTGAGAAAACTGCATTTGGATATGTTAAAGGATATGAAAAAGATAAAAATAAAGATTTAAGTAATTCTGAAGTAAAAAGGTTAGCAATTGGATGCCAAGGTGTAAAGAGAGGAACTGGACAACATCCTGGGGGAATAATTGTAGTACCTTCTAATATGAGTATTTATGACTTTACTCCAATTCAGTTTCCAGCAGATGATACTACTTCATCATGGAAAACTACTCATTTTGATTTTCATGCAATTCATGATAACTTATTAAAACTAGATATACTTGGGCACGATGATCCTACTATTTTACATATGTTAAATAAAATAAGTAATATTGATAGTAAAAATGTTGATTTTAATAGAGGAGAAGTTTTTGATATATTTTCTTCTCCTAAATCTTTGGGGATTGACCCAATATCAATTAAATTAAGGAATGGCAATAATTATATATTATTCTCTACAGGTACCTTAGGTATTCCAGAATTTGGTACAAGATTTGTTATTGAAATGTTAAAAGACACTCAACCAAAGTCTTTTGCGGAACTTGTTAAAATTTCTGGTCTTTCTCATGGTACGGATGTTTGGTTGAATAACGGACAGTATTTAATTAGAAATAATATTTGTGAATTTAAAGATGTTATTGGATGTCGTGATGATATTATGGTCTATTTATTGCAAATGGGGTTAGAGCCTAGAATTTCATTTAAAATTATGGAAGATGTAAGAAAAGGTAAAGGTTTAAATGTTGAATATGAAGATATTATGAAAAAAAATAATGTTCCTTCTTGGTATATTGATTCTTGTAAAAAAATTAAATATATGTTTCCCAAAGCACATGCTTGTGCATATGTACTAATGGCTGTAAGAATTGCATATTTCAAGGTGTTTGAACCTATCTATTTTTATGCAACGTATTTTAGTATTAGAGTTGATGATTTTGAAATAGATACGATGATTTTAGGGAAAGCTGCTATATTAGAGAGAATCACTGAAATTTTGAATAAAGAATATGATGCAACAACAAAAGAGAAGAATATTTTATCAACATTAGAAATTTCACTTGAAATGATAGAAAGAGGCTATAGTTTTTCAGATATTGATTTGAATAAAAGTGACGCAACAAATTTCTTGGTAGAAGGAAAAACACTAATACCTCCTTTTAGATCAATTGATGGACTTGGAATTAATGTTGCTTTGAATCTTGTTAAAGAAAGAAATGAAAGAGAATATAGTTCTATTGATGATTTAAAAGTCAGAGGTAAAGTAAATAAGACTATTTTAATAAAATTTGAATTACTAAACATTATCGATCACCTACCTGAAGGAGATCAACTTACTTTATTTTAATGGATGTGAGATTATGAAAATAATAAAGAGATTAGTTTTGATAAGTTTACTATTGCTATTTATATTACTAAATATTATTAACTGTAAAAATTATAGATATTTAAATACTTATAGATACGATAGTATGTATATATTTAATGATTTAAATAATATAATAGCAATAGATATTGATGAAGGGCTATTAAGTATTTTAAATACAAATAAAACACAAGAAGGCAAATATGTTTTAAATTTAATCGAAAAAAAGAATTTAAATATAAAATATATTTCATCTGAAGAGTATGTATTTATATATATCTATAATGAAAATTTTGAAAGCTTGTATTCTATAAGTACTGATGATAGTTTAAGCTTTAATATTATATTTAATACTGAAGATGTTGTTAACAAGTCACCACAATATTTAAATTTCAATGATTATTTATTTTTCTACAATAAATTAGATAATTTATACGCTGTAAGAATTAAAGAAAATGAAGTTTCTTTTATTGATTATAACATTAAGTTTGACAATAATATTTATAATCTAAATAATTATGGGTATATGTATAAAATAAACAACGCTGAAAAGTGTTTTGATAATTCAAAATATAAAAAAAAATGTAATGAAAGTAAATATAATGACATCAATTATCGTGGAGAATTTATTATAAGTAATGCTAATCAAATTAATTTTTATAATAAACATAGTAAAGAATATATTCAAACAGTTTTTAATTCTAAAGTTTATGAGTATTATGCAAATATATTTATAGATAAAGATGATAAACTTCGTTTACTGGTTGGACAAAAAGATAAAATAGGTAGACTAATTCCTTATATTATTTATTTATCTCCTATAGAAGATTATAAAATTTCACTTGAAAGTTTAAAAACAAGTTATACGAAAAGTAAAAAATATGTTTTAAATTCATTATATACTAATGATTTATATCTATGTGCAAGTGGTGGTATGTCAAGTGATAATAAAATTATTTCATCTTGTTATTATTTGAACACATCAGAAAGTGTATACGAAATAGATAATATGAAAATTAATTTTTACAATAATTCAATAATAGATGATATAATATATGCATCAAAATTGCGCTTTATTACATTTTTAATCGTTATAAATTCTGTATTTATAACTGTATTTATTATATTATATAAGTATTTAAAAAAAATCAAAAATATAACCTAGTATTTATCAATAATTTATGATATAATATATAAGAAAGGAGTGGGCTGACCCACTCCTTATTATTTAATTAAGGGGTGAATTATGATAGAAACAATTAAAAATAACTTAGAACAATTGATTACGGAGTTTCCTATATATATTTATAAAGTTGTTTTTGAAGAAGAAAATAATTCAAAATTCTTAAAAGTTATTTTAGATTCATATGATGTAGAAATTGATTTGGATTTATGTGTAAAAATCACAAAAATTGTTAATGATTATCTTGACGAGCACGAGCCAATTAAAGATGAATATACACTAGAAGTTAGTTCAAGAGGAATTGAAAGTGATATTACTACTATTGAGGAAATTGCTGCTGCTGTTGGAAATCATATATTTGTTAAAACATATTCAAAAGTTTGTGATAAAAAAGAATTTATTGGTAAATTAATTAATTTATTGGAAGATGAAATAATTATTGAATGTAATAATAAGGGTATTATAAAACAATATCAAATTAAGTTATCACTAATAGCTCATATGCGTTATAGTGTAGAATTTTAGGAGGGTAAAATGAAACCAAAAGCTTTTTTAGAAGCAATAGATGTACTTGTAAAAGAAAAACAAATTAAGAAAGAAGTAATAATTGATGCGATGGAACATGCTATGTTGCATGCATATAAAAAAAATTTTAAAGATACGAACGCTAGAGTTGATATTGACTCAACATCTGGTGTTATTAAAGTTTTTTCACAGAGGACTGTAGTGGAGGATGGATTAGAAGATATTGAATTGTCTAATCAGATTCCCCTTTCAGAAGCTAGAGAAATTAATCCCAATTATAGTTTAGGTGACATTATAGAAAATGAAGTTACACCCGATGACTTTGGTAGACTAGCTGCTCAAAGTGCAAAGCAAGTTGTACTTCAAAAAATAAGAGAAGCAGAAAGACAGAGTATTTTTGATGAATTTTCTCTTTTAGAAGGTGAATTAGTTGTTGGTACATTAAGTAGAGAAGATAATTATAGTTATTTCGTTGACCTTGGAAGAAGTTATGCTATTTTACCAAAAACAGAAATAATTCCAGGTGAAAAATTAGTAATGGGCAATAAAATTGAGGTTTATTTATCAAAAGTTGATCATAAAAGAGATTATCAAAAAGAGGGTAAAAATCAATTTCCAGTGCTACAAGCTACTAGAATAAGTAATGAAATCCTGATGAAATTAATGGAAAAACAAATCCCAGAAATTAAAGATGGATTGGTTGAAATTCATGCTGCTGTAAGAGACGCAGGAGACCGTTCTAAAGTAGCTGTATATAGTACTGATAGTTCAATTGATGCAATAGGATCTTGTATTGGACCCAAGGGAACTCGTATTCAAAATATTATTAATACAATGAATGGTGAAAAAATTGATTTGGTTGTTTATGATAAGGATCCTGAGATATTTATTACTAATGCTGTTGCACCGGCTAAGGTAATAAAAACACTTATTATTGATAAAAAAGATAAAGTGTCAGTTGTTATTGTAACAGATGATCAAATATCTATTGCAATTGGTAAGAGTGGTCAAAATGTACGTCTTGCTGCCCAACTAACTGGGTGGAAAATTGATATAAAAACTTTAATGCAAGCTCAAGAAGAAGGAATATTTTAATATGAAAACTAAAAAAATTCCAATGAGAACTTGCATAATTAGTAGAAATACTTATCCTAAAAAAGATTTATTAAGAATTGTTGTTAACAAAAATGGAGATATTAGTATTGATAAAACAGGTAAAATGCATGGAAGGGGATACTATTTACGTTTAAATCAAGAAAATTTAAAACTTTCTAGAAAAAAAAGAATTTTAGAAAAGACATTGAAAATTGATGTTTTGAATGCTATTTATGACGAATTAGAGAATATGTGTAATGAATAATAAAAATATTTTAAGTAATATTGGGTTGTGTAAAAAAGCAAGCAAATTAGTTAGTGGAGAAAGTATGGTGCTAGATTCAATTAAATCAAGTAAATCTAAAATTGTTTTGATAGCATCGGATTGTGAAAAAAATACGTATGATAGAATAACAAAGAAATGCAACTACTACAAAGTTGAATTTAAAATTCTTGAGGTTGATAAATTTGAACTAGGTAGTGCCATAGGAAAGAATTTTAGAGTTTGTATTTCTATTGAGGATGAAGGGTTTAAAAAAATGATAAGGAGTGATTAATATGATGACATTGCAAGAATATGCTAATGATGTAAAAAAATCTGTTGAGGATTTAATTAAATTAGGAGCGAAATTTGATTTGATATTAAAAGGCAAAGAGCATGTGCTGACTGAGGATGATATAATTATTTTAGATAATAATTTAAATTTAATTGAATCTAATGTTGAAGAAAAAAATAATAAAGAAGCTGATAATGCAGGAAATGAACAGTCTGATTTTTTTGAAGAAAAGTTTTTTCAAGCTGAAGAATCAAAAGTGAAAAAGAGTAAAAAGAAAAAAGAAAAAGTTTCTTCAAAAGATAGAAAAAAAATGTACAAAAATAAAGAGAAACTTGTTGAAAATACAGTAGAATTAGAAGAAGTTAAACTTGATCAAGATGAAATAGCTTATAAAGAAGGAATGCGTGTAGCAGATTTGGCTAAAGTACTAGAAATTAATGCTACAGAAATTATTAAGATTTTAATGTCTCAAGGAATCATGGCTACGATAAATAATGTATTGACATTAGAACAAGTAGAAACAATTGCCATTGAATATGACAAGATGGTAGTTGAAATCAAAGATTTAACTGAAGCGGATTTTGAAGATATTGAATTTAATGATAATGTTGATGATTTAGAAAAAAGAGCACCAATTATTACAATAATGGGACATGTAGATCACGGGAAAACAACATTATTAGATACATTGAGAACAACTAATGTTGTTGATGGTGAAGCTGGAGGAATTACACAACATATTGGAGCATATCAGATTGAGCATAATGGTGAAAAATTAACATTTTTAGATACACCTGGGCATGAAGCATTTACTAAAATGCGAGCACGAGGAGCAAGTGTTACTGATATTGTTATTATTGTAGTTGCTGCAGATGATGGAGTTAAACCACAAACTATAGAGGCGATTGACCATGCCAAAGCA
Source organism: Bacilli bacterium (assembly GCA_047975285.1). GTDB lineage: Bacteria > Bacillota_I > Bacilli_A > JBKEDG01 > JBKEDG01 > JBKEDG01. Next base: position 12,581 of record JBKEDG010000070.1, read on the forward strand.
AGTAAAGTTCCTTTAATAATTGCTGTTAATAAAGTAGATTTACCAGCTGCAAATATTGACCGTGTTAAACAAGAACTATCAAATTGTAATATCATCTCTGAAGAATGGGGGGGAGATACGATTTTTGTTAATATTTCAGCAAAATATGGTGATGGGCTTGATAATTTACTTGATAATATTAAGTTAATTGCTGAAGTTGAGGACTTAAAAGCCAATCCTTCAAGATATGCGATGGGAACAGTCATAGAAGCGCGTGTTGATAAAGGAAAAGGGGTTGTATCAACAATATTAATACAGAATGGGACGCTAAGATTGGGGGACCCAATTGTTGTTGGTGCAAGTTATGGTAAAGTAAGAACAATGCATGATTCATACGGTACTGAAGTAACTCATGCATTACCATCAACACCTGTTGAAATTACTGGTATAGGTGAAGCACCGTTTGCTGGTGATAAGTTTATGGCTTTTGAAAGCGAGAAAAAAGCAAAATCAATTTCAAATGAAAGAGCAGTAACTTTAAAAGAAAAATCTATATCAGGTAGTGTTGCTGTAACACTTGATACACTTTTTGATAAAATTCAAGAACAACAATTAAAAGAATTACCAATATTACTAAAAGCTGATGTTCAAGGAAGTGTAGAAGCTGTTAAAAATAGCATTGAAAAACTAGAAGTAGGAGATGTAGTTATAAACGTAGTTAGAGCAAGTGTTGGAGCGATAACAGAAAGTGATGTGCTTCTTGCTTCTACAAGTGGTGCTATAATAATTGGATTTAATGTTAGACCAAACTCTACTGCAAAACAAAAAGCTAATGAAGATAATGTTGAAATTAGACATTACAATATTATATATAAAGTAGTTGAAGACTTAGAAAGTGCAATGAAAGGTTTATTAGATCCAGAATTTGAAGAAGTAAATCTTGGTCAAGTTGAAGTACGTGAAACAATTAAAGTAAGTAAAATCGGTACTGTAGCAGGTTGTTATGTAACTGATGGACTAATAAAAAGTGATGCAAGCATAAGGCTTATTAGAGATGGTATTGTTATATATGAAGGAGAACTATCATCACTTAAGAGATTCAAAGATGATGTAAAAGAAGTAAAAAATGGGTATGAATGTGGGCTTACTATAAAAAACTATAATGATATTAAAATTGGTGATATCCTTGAAGCCTATGAGTTAAGACAAATTAAGGTTGACTAATATGAGTTTAAGACACGAAAGAACAGAAAGCCAAATGCAAAAAATTATTGCTGATATTATTAGAAATGATATAAAAGAACGTGATTTGTTATTAATAACAATAACTAAATTAGAACTTTCTAAAGATTTAAGCAATGCAAAAATTTTCTTTACTAATCTTGGAGGAAAAGAAAAACAAATTTCTGATTTAAACACATTAAATAAATCTAAAGGATTTATAAAAAAACAATTAGCCAAGAGGATTAAGATAAGAAAAGTTCCTAATCTCATATTTACTTATGATAATAGTATAGATATACGAAATGATTTTGAAAAACTTCTAAAATCAATAAAAAAGACACCCTAATAGGTGTTTTTTTAAAACTAAATAACTTCCCATAATATATATTATGTAAACTTTTATAATATATATAATGCAACAACAAAATAATGTGATATTGCAGCTAATAATACAAATATATGCCAAATTAAATGATGAAATTTAAAGTTACTAAATGCATAAATAACTGCACCAATAGTATATAGTGCTCCTCCTAATATAAGCAAAATTAGAGCATTAATATCAAGATTAGCGATCAAGTCTTTAATTTGGAAAATTACTGTCCACCCCATTATTACATATAACAATGTACTAAGCACTTTAAATTTACTTATAAATAATGTTTTAAATACAATCCCTGCAATAGCTATAATGTATAAGAGAATTAATGTTATGTATGCTATTCTTGTCTGTAATAATGAAATAACTATAGGTGTATATGTACCAGTAATTAAAATAAATATAGCACAGTGATCAAGACGTTTAAAAACGCTTCTTGTCATGTCATGAAATATTGAATGGTATAAAGTTGACATTAAAAACATAAATATTAATGATGATCCATATATACTATAAGCAATAATATCATCACTCCCCCCTCGAATTGATGCAACATATACTAAGTATATAAGTCCTATATACGATAGCATTGTACCAAAACAGTGAACAATAGCATTTGCAATATCTTCTTCAACTGTGTATCTATATAAAATGCTTTTACTAATTTTTATCATAGTAATCCCCAATAATATTGAAGATAACTGTATTTTCTCTTAAGTCTTTTAATTCATCAAAACTAGCATAAAAATAATCGTAATGTTCACTTGATAGTGTTATATTTTTAATTGTTAGTGGGTAGGAATATATAATTAAAAATTTAAGATAATTTTCAGTTCTCTCTACTATATAATTATTAAATAATTCTAATTTATTCACATTAATTTCTATATTCAATTCTTCCTTTATTTCTCTAAATATTCCTTCTTTGAATGTTTCACCAATTTCCAACCCACCGCCAGGTAAATCACAAATTGGACAAGGAGAAGGATTGCAAGCTTTTTTTAAGATTAATATCTTATCATTTTTATCTTTAAAAATAACTTTAATTGTTATTTTATTACCAATTTTCATAATTTTCTACCTCTAATTTCTATTATTTTTTCTAAAAGAAGATCTATATTACTTTCATCTATTTCATCAATACCAAGTTCATTTTTAGCTAACATTTTCGTAATATTGATACTATCAGAAAGTTTTGAGTCAAGTGAATTTTTCTTTTCCAATTCTTTTACAAATTGTTGATGAACTCTTTCTGTTTTTTCCTTGCTATATTTATTGGAATTAAATAAATTAAAAGCAGAAAATAATATCCCTTCAAATGCTTTTTGCGATTGTGGATCACTTCCAAAGTCAAGCGGTGAAATTCTATTAAAACTCTTTGATAGATATTGAATTAAAAAATAGTAATCTTTTGAAACCATTGATTGTTCAATTAAAGTAAGAAGAATACTAACATATTCTTTGGTATTTGAGTCTTCACAAAGCCTAATAACATCATTTACAAGTCTTTGGTCTTCTGGAGACATACTTTTATACGAATCTAAATAAGTAGACTTTCCATTTTTATTTAATTTTTTTGATATACTATTATATAAATCCGATCCAACTTCTAAATTACTTATTTCATCAAATGTTTTTATATTAAAGAGATCAAGCAGCTTAATTTTCTTTTTTATTGGCCAGTCATCAAAACTGTCCATTGAAAAGTATTTATATAACATTTGTCTACTAACTTCCAAATAATTAGCTAAATCAACTTTAGATATATTTAATTTATTTACTATTGTCAATAATTGCTTTAAATCACTCATTACTACAACCTCCTATGTATACCATTTTTTCATTTTTTTCATTGTAAACATTATCAATAATTCCACTACCTAAGCATTCATTATTTTTGTACATGACACATGCTTGTCCAGGTGTTACTGCTTTTACTTGTTGAGGATAATTAACAATGATATATTCTTTTTCAATTTTTAATTCCACTAGTATTAATTCTTGTCTATATCTAAATTTGGCATAGCATTTAAAAACATTTTGTTTTGGCTTATTTATCCAATTAATATTTGAAATAGAACATTTAACAGATAATAAATATCTTATATTTTCTTCACTACAAACATATAAATTATTATTTTCAGTATTTTTTGCACATACATAAAATGAAGATGAAGCACCACTAATATTTAAACCTTTCCTTTGACCAATCGTATAATTTACTAGTCCATAATGGTTTCCAATAACTTCATTTGTTGAAATATCAACTATTTTACCTTCTTTAGGTTTAAAATAATTCTTTAGAAAAATAGGGAAGTTTCTTTCTCCAATAAAACAAATACCTGTACTATCCTTTTTCGTAGAAGTATGTAAGTTATATTTATTTGCAATTTCTCTTACTTCATTTTTATTTAAGTGGCCAATTGGAAATATTACATTACTTAGTTGTTCTTTATTAACTTGTGATAAAAAATAAGTTTGATCTTTATTCTTGTCTACACCTTGTAGTAAATGAACGCCATCATCTTCGAATCTTGTAATTGCATAGTGTCCAAATGCAAATAAATCTGCTTTAAAACATTCACAAGCTTTTTTAAATGCATCAAATTTTATGTATTTATTACATAGTAAGTCGGGATTAGGAGTACGTCCATTTTTCAATTCTTTTAAGAAATAAGTAAATACATCATTCCAATACTCCTCAATAAAATCAAATCTATGCAATTTAATATTTAACTGATCACATACAATCTTTGCATCATTGTAATCTCGTTCTTGTGGACAAATATCATCAGTATCTATGTTATTTCCAATTATCTCATTATTAACTGTACTATCCCAATTTCTCATGAATACACCAATTACATTAAATCCCTGATCAATTAATAATTTAGCACAAACACTACTGTCTACCCCACCACTCATGCCAACAACAACCTTTTTCATTCTAACACCACACCTTCTAAAATAGCACATTATAAATAACTGTACTACATATAATTATAACATATTCAATGTATAAAATAATATAATTGTTTGTACATAGTTAGGAAAATTTTGTTGGTATACAATACATGTGAGACCTAAATATATCAAATTTCTAAAATTGTATAAAAAAAGTGCTATATCTGCTTTAATGTAAGCTAATAACTATGCACAAAGGAGATTATATCACATGAATAAGTACTAAGTGCTCCTTGAGAGTAGCTTGTACCCTTTAGAGTCTTACACAAAAACCAATTAATAGGTGCCATCACACGTTAAATACAATATTTTTGCTTGCAAACTCTATAGAGATGGTAATTTCTCCATTAAGGATATATGCAGGTAGGCATTACGAAGGATCTAAAGTTTCATTAAATCCTAATGTTCATAATCAAGGCGAAATTGCTAACATTAAAAATCTTAGTAAAATAAATCCTAATATTTTGCTTAATTAACTACATGGAAAACTCAAACAAAATTATGCTTGTAATAGTCATACCTTCTATTTACATTTCTTAGAAAAAGAAGCATAAAGTGAAGATTTACAATCCTAGATTTCAAATTAAAAAAATGTAACCGGATGTAAAATATATTACTAAGACTTGTTATTGTAGTAATGATAAAGTCCTAAAAGGGTGACTAAGGACTATGAAAGAAGTCATATAGAAGATGCTAAAAGGTATTATTTAAAGTTAAAATTTTATTCATTTAATGATTTGAACTTACAAATGAAAACATATTTAAAAAGAAGTAATAATCACATTATTTTAATTTTTTTAAATTTTTTAGGTGCTGAAAATTTACTATTTTACTGTACTTTTTTTTAAAAATTCATTTATGAACTTTATTTAATAATATTAATTTGCTTTCCATCCAAGAATGCATCAATATTTTCAAAGACAATTTTTATTCTTTTTTCCATTGACTCAACACTTGCATAAGCAATATGAGGAGTAATAATGATATTTTTATGATTTAAAAGTTTATGATTTGAATTTAATGGTGGTTCTTCATCAAAAACATCTAGTCCACAAGTCTTGATTTTACCTGAATCTAGTGCATCAATCAAAGCAGAATCGTCTATAATTAAACCTCTAGCACAGTTTATCAAGAATGCTCCCGTCTTCATTTTACTGAACATTTTTTTGTTAAACATTCCCTTTGTACTTTCATTTAGAGGACAATGAATAGTAACTATATCACTTTCATTTAACAACTTGTCTAAATCATATGAATTATTACTCATAATATCATTTACTAATACCTTAGCTCCAAAACATTCTAAAATTTTACGAACATGTGAGCCTATTTTACCTTGCCCTATAATTCCTACTGTCTTACCACTTAATTCATTGCCCATAAAACCTACCATTGTTTTTCCATTTCTTGCAATTTTATCTAGAATCACAGTATTTCTAAGTACATTTAAAATCATTGCAATTGTTAATTCAGCTGTGGCCACAGTAGCATATCCACTTGCATTGGAAATTTTTATATTTGTATTAAAGACACTTTTATCTAAATGATCACAACCTGTAAACCCTACACTTAAAAATTCTAATTTTGAAGCAGCTTCAACTAAATTAGAATTAAAAGGTTGATTTCCAATTATAGCGATATGCGCATTTGATAATAATTTTATTTTATCATTGTCATCAAGTTGCTTATTACAAACAATTAATTCATGACCTTTTTTCAGATAATATTTTGTATATTTATCTAAAATTTCTTTGCTAACTTTCAAATCTTCTAGCATTACTATTTGCATAATAAACTCTCCTTATAAACTATTGTTTTTTTACATATATGCTTTTAATAGAAACCTGTCCTATTCCATCAATTTTGCAATCAATATTATGATCATTTTCTACTAACTTAATTTTCTTAACTTTAGTTCCTTGTTTAATCACATTGTTACTATTTTTAATTTTTAAATCTTTAATAACTACTATAGTATCTCCATCGTTTAAAATGTTACCATTTGAATCCTTAAATTGTTTTACACTTTTGGATAAATCATCATTTGTCCATTCCAATCCACATTGTGGACAATTCCATATATTACCTATTTCATAAGTATGTTCGCAATTACATTGAATACATTTCACAATAACCTCCTATAAAAAAAAACAGCACTGCTGTTAAAATAAATGGCGTCCAAGAAGAGATTCGAACTCCTGACCGACGGCTTAGAAGGCCGTTGCTCTATCCAGCTGAGCTACTTGGACTTAACACTACTATATTATATCACAATATAAGTAAAATTCAACCCATTTTATTATTTTTATTATTTTTTTTGCATGTGTATAATACATTTAAACTCAAAAATGATTAATCTTTTAAAATTGCATGAAAAATATGATATATTTGCTAAAGTGTAAGCGATTAAATATAAATAATGGAAATATATAACATGAAAAATACTAGGTGACCTTTGAAGATATCTCGTACTTTTAGAGTATCATACAAAATTCATTCAGTAGCTCTCTCTCATGTTAAATACTATTTTTGGGGATGAAAACTCTATAGATATAGTAATTTCTTTGTTGATTATGTGTGTACAAATTATAAGATTTCTAAAGATTCTCTAATCATTTTGAATAAATGTATGATGATACTAGAGATTCATTACTAAATAAATCTGAAAAACCTCTGACACCATTATTTAAAATACATTTTAAATAAAGAAATGTAAAATTCAACTCTGTAATACACCATTATTGATGAATCTAGTAAAGACCAATTTATATACACATATAAAGAATACAATTCATATAATATTGTTGAATTAGCCAAGTTAGGTGTAATATTCTTTAGATATCTACCCTAACTTATAACCCCCTACTGTTTTACAGCGACACTACATAAAATTGCATTGCCAGATATAATTTCTAGATCAAATGTATCTTTATAAATAGCCAGACTATCATTGGAAGAAATTTTATACATGACATTATCAATTAATATATCTGAATTTTTATAACAATACAAATAATAGTGATTGTAATTACAAACATGCTTTTTACTTTTTAATATTAAAACTTCCATATTACAAGCGTATTTTTCATCACAAATCAAATTAAAATCTGTACATTTTCCTTTACTTGTAGTTAAATCACTTCCCAAAAAATTATAAATCTCTAATGGTTTTAATTTTTTTGTTTCATTTAACAATATAGTGTTATCTAATGAAACAAGATATCTAATATATTTATTATATTTGGTAAATGTTGAATCAATATCAACAGTGGCAGTTGAAATACGATATATAAAATCTTGTTTAGCTACCTCTGCTGTTTTAGGGAAAATTGTAACCTGTGAAGTTGTACCACCTTCCCATATAGATGTTATATAATCATTTTTAGAAATTTTTATTATCATTTTATTACCTCCTTAATAACGTGCTGTAATTTGCTACTTAAAATCTTAAAAAATAAATAAATTTACAATTATAGTCACTTAGAAAATTTATCAAATATTATTAATCATTTATTATTTAAAATATAGCATATTCTACAGATATTTACCTCTATTTCCTTATATTATTGAGATTAGCTCACTTAGTCATCTATCAAATTGCACTTTCATTGCACTTTTTATATGGTCACTAAATTTGACAATTTAGCCGCCACAGAATGATGTGCACTTGGGTAAAGGTGACCATAAGTCCCTAAGGTCGTCTTCACTTCACAATGACCAAGGCGTTCTTTCATAATTAGGAGATTCTCTTTTAAATTAATCAAAAGCGAGGCGTGTGAATGTCTCAAGTCATTGTTAAATCACAACTATAACTCAGTATGAATTTTACGCTTGTATAGTTTTTTTGTTTGCTTTCCTGTGGTGTGGTGATATACAGTGTATCTGAATTAATTGTATGCTCTTCTACATCAACAACTCCTTCTTCTTAAGTTGACTTATTTCCAAAATTGACAAATCCTGCAATAACAGCCAGTATTACTATTATTTTTTTCAATAGACAAAAATAGTTTTAACACCTTATTTTTGAATCCTAAAATTGATAATGATGCTAACTTTGGATATACTAATAATACAAAACGTGAACATTTATTTACAAGGCTTTGTAGAAAGACTAGTATCTTACATAAATGCAATCGTCCAAGAATTACTTGGCATAAGCATAATTGTACAGTCTTAAAGGATAAGCAAAACATTAGAAAAAATCAAAGAGATTATGGTAAAAGATTTTACTCAAAGCTAAAGTTTTATCCACTTAATGATTTGAACTTACAAATGAAAGCATATTAAAAAAAGTAATATTATTCCAAGTAGTTCATTGGATTGTTTTAGTCCAAATGAATCATAATATATCACCTTATTTTTACTTTTTGGTACAACATTATTTACATTTCTACATTATTACTACTTTTATTTTTATTTTCTCTAAATTCTTTAGGTGTTACACCAAATTCATTTATAAAAATTTTATAAAAATAACTTGTGTTTTCATAACCAACATAACGGCTAATGTGTGTTATTGAATAATTAGAATCATTTAACAATTTAGCAGCTATTTCTAAGCGATAAACTCTTACAACATCTTTAAAATTTTTATTCATAATTTTTTTTACTAATTTACTACATTCATAGTAACTATACCCACATATAGTAGAGAAATCATTCAAATTTGCAATCGTAAAGTTTGATTTAATATACGTTATTAATTTATGTTGAATATCATGTTCATCGGTGATGTGATTGATCACAGAACTTCTATAACTACTTACTAAAAAGTTTGAAATAACAAAATCTATAAATTGTTTTATATCTACATAACTATACTTTTTGTGGGTTAGATAGTAAATTAAACTCTCAAACAGAATAACCATGTCTTCATTAGGTCTTGTTATTAGTATAAAGTCAGAGTTATTAAAACAATAGTATTTTAATTTTTTTCTAATATCATCATCACTAATATTATTAATCAATTTTAATATATAATTAGAACTAATTGTAAAATTTACTGCCATATCACCTATATCAGTTTCTTCTGTACGATGCTTTGCTTTACTACTAATTAAGATAAAATTATCTTCCTTCAAATAAACTTTTTCATCATTTATTATGTGCTTTACAACTCCATTTACTCCGTAAGATAATTCAATATATTCATGATAATGCTCATTAAAATAAGTAAACCTAGATAATTTTCTAATTTTAATATCATTATCAATATATAAATCATTACCTTTGATAACTTCATTAGGATTAATTGCATTAATAGTATTATTTTCTTGAAATTTTAATAACATCATTTCTTCTTCAGTTAGTATCATTAATTTTGATTTAAAATCTTCTCTCATTATTTAAAATCTTCCTCACTAAAATTATTGAAGTTGATATGACAGTATCCATTCTTATTTTTATCTAAATATTTTTGGTGATAATCCTCTGCTTTGGTATAGTTTTGTAATTTTTGAACTTCAACAACGATATCTTTAATATAATTATGTTTAATACTATTTATGTAGTTATCAATTATAATCTTATCATCCAAATCTTCAAAGTAAATTCCAGACCTATATTGTATACCTCTATCTGCTCCTTGCCTATTTAAAGAAGTGGGGTCAATAATCATAAAAAATTTTTCTAATAATCTTTCTAAATTTATTATATTTTGGTCATAAACTACCATAACAACTTCACATGCATCACTTCTTGATTGACATAAGTCTTCATAAGTTGGGTTTAGAATATCAGACTGACCGTAACCAACTTCAGTTCTAATAACTCCATATAGCATATTTATAAATTTCTCCACTCCCCAAAAGCATCCCCCTGCTAAATATATTTTGTTCATATATACCTCCATAATTTTAAATAAGAAATAATTTTTTCGTATTGTCTACTATAACCAGTATTTACCAGTAATTAAAGAATTTATAACAAAAGCGGTACATAAAAGTCCACTTACACTTGGAGTAAAAGCATTGCTACCTATTAAAAATCTTTCTTTATTAATATCACCATCTAATTTAATTATATCATGCTTTTTGGGAATCTCTTTTGAATATACTACTGGTATTATTCCATTCAAATTGCTATCTTTAACTTTTTTTCTAAGGACTTTGGCGAGTGGGTCATAACTTGTATTTTTAAGAGTAGATATTTCAAACTTCGTTGGATCAAGTTTATTCCCAGTTCCCATAGCACTTATAAATGGAATATCTTTTTTCAAACATTCTTCATATATAGTATATTTAGCTTCAATAGTATCACAAGCATCCACAACAAAATCAATATTATACGTGAAAACTTTATTTACTAATGAACTATCAAAAAAATTGTTAAATTTGATTACACAACAATGTGGATTAATATCTAGAATTCTTTGTTCCATAACATCTACTTTATTCTCTCCAATTGTTGAGTGTAGGGCAATAATTTGTCTATTAATATTTGTATAATTAATTTTATCATGGTCAATTATAATTAAAGTCCCAATTCCAGATCTTACAAGAGATTCACATGTATAACTACCTACTCCACCAATCCCAATTATAAGAACAGTTTTTTTATTTAACAATTCAACTTTATCCATTCCAATATTTATTCCAAGTCTTTGAAATATCATTTTATCACCAGCTTTTTTAAATCAAATAAAAACCCAGGTAGTCGTTTTAATAGTACTAAAGAAAACCAAGTTTTCTGAAAGTGGTAAGCTTATATTATAATTAGGCTTTCTAAAATATAGAATTCACACATATAATGGTTCTGCTCCCGTATATAAAAATGTCGGTTTTTATAATGTACTAAATCGTGCTACTTAGGATTATTTATATTATACAACAAAATAATATAAAAGTCTATTAGTTGCATCAATATAATTTATAATTATAAATTTATAAAATTATTTTTATTATATTAAAAAGCTACTTTCATAAAAACAGCAACAAAACACAAAATTATCGCAAATGGAACATAGATATATTTACCAATAAAATGCCACACATTTCCTTTATTTTTAAGTTGAGATTTATTTATTTCAAAAAGTAAATCTTCTTTCTTCATAATCCAAAACCATGATATTGCCCCAATTGTTGCTCCAATTGGTATAATATATATACATATAAAATCCATCCAAGGTCCCCATTTATAAATAGGCTCAATAAATATACCAATTATAATACAGATAAATGCAAAAATTCCTAGAACAACTTTTCTATTAACATTTTTAAACTTAAATGTTATAGATTCAACTACTGCCTCTAGCATATTTTGTAGTGAACTAATTCCTGCAAACACCATTGCAACAAATAATAAAATTGCAAATAAATTACCAAACGGTATATCTTTTAAAATATTTGGAATCGTTACAAATAAAAGTCCAGGTCCTGCACCAACTTTTACACCATAAGAAAAACAAGCAGGAATAATTACAAATGCAGCAACTATTGCAGCAATTGTATCAAAAATTGCTGTATTCTTAGCAATTGATATAACACTCTCTTTATCATCAAGATATGCACCATATGCAATCATACCACTTCCTGTAATAGATAGTGAAAAGAAGGCTTGACCCATAGCCCAAATCCATACCATTGGGTTTAGAAGGTGTTCCCATCTTGGTACTAACATAAAGATATATCCTTCTAAAACATTAGGTAAGAAAACTACTCTAACAGCAAGAATTACAAAAATCACAAAGAAAACTGGCATCATAATACTATTTGATTTTTCTATACTTTTAACACCAAAAATAAGTGAAAGTAAAACTAAAGCAATTATAATAATATGATATTCAACTACAGAAAAAGGTGTTAAAGAAAAACTTTCAAACCACTGATTAGTTTCCGAAACCATTAATACTCCATTAACTGAATCAAACAAAGCTTTTAAAACATAAGAAACAATAATTGCATATCCGATTGCTAAAGTAAGTGAACCAATTAGAGGAATCCAACCTACAAATGATCCGAATTTCTTATATTTTTCACCTCTTGATTTCCATGCTTCCTCATATGAACCCAATGTACCTGTTCTTGATCTTCTACCTATTGCAAACTCAGATGGTAAACCAACATAACTAAAAATAAAGATAAAAAATAAATATGCAATTAAAAATGCTCCCCCACCATTACTACCCAATTTATTTGGAAATCCCCAAACATTAGCCATTCCAACAGCTGAACCCACTGAAGCTAAAATAAATCCCCATCTACTTTTAAAAATCGTTTTTTCATTCATATTATTTCCTCCCTGTAGTTATAATCAAATACAAAAAACCTCTGCCCTATTAATCTAGGACAGAGGACGAATATATCGTGGTACCACCTCTTATTTAAGTACTATTAACAAAAGTACTACTCTAGTGTGCAATTACACACGCAATACTATAACGGGTACAACCGGTAAACCTTACTATGATTTCAGATTACTGCTCAAGAATGTATTCAATTCAAAAAGTTTACAATCTCACACCAAATGATTGCTCTCTTAAAAACTTGTTTTGATTTACTAGTTTCTATCATTGCATATATTTTTTATAATTGATTGTATGTATATTATCATAATTATAATATATTGTCAACTTATTTTTTAAAAACTTAGTAATGAAAATGTTAGTGTACAATACATATGAGATCTAAAATTAATAATAAATTCTAAGTCTTATCTACTAATATTAAACACAACTGTAACAGAGTTATTAACTTTATAGTCTAAATAATTTACTGTATAACATAATAAATTCATATTATGTGTTACTACAATTACTCTTTTGCCATCTTCGTTCATTTTTTAAAATTTCATAACTACCACACTATTTTATTCATCTAAGTTCCAAGTTGGTTCATCTTAAAAAATAACACTACATTTATATTGTTTATCCTCCTCTATTTATAGAAAGTACAGATAGTAAATATTATTAAATACAGTTATAAACACTTTGATTTAGAAATACCTTACCAAATTTTATAACAACATAACACATCAATATACTTAGATACTGTTTATCTTTAACATCCCCATTTTGTAGCATGATTTACATTATGAGCTTGTATTCTACCGCGATGTGCGGCAGAATAGTAATATGAATATAAATAACTATTTCTAGCACAAACACCTGCATTCAACAAATCAAATATACCCAATAAACTTAAGTTAAAAATTATTGCTAAAACTAACAGTGAAAGTTTTTTATAAAAAATATCCTTTTCCTACTATAAGTAGTCAATCTAAATAAATATAATGCTAAAAAATTTGTTGATATACTAAAATAAATAAAAATTATAAAATTACTTTGTTATTAAATCTATTTTCATTCTAATTTACTTTGTTATAATATAATATACTATTTTAAAATATAAATCTAAAATATGATATAATGTATACAGAGGTGATTTAATGTATAAAAGATCAGATACTAGAAAAGTAAATGTTGGCAACTTAATAATTGGAGGTAGTGATGAAGTCATAATTCAAAGTATGATAACTTCGCTACCACGAAACATTGAAACATGTGTGAAAGATATAAATGAACTTGCTGTAAATGGATGTCAATTAGTCAGATTTGCTGTTTTAACAAAAGAAGATACAGATGCAATTGCATATATTAAAAAGCAAACTAATATTCCCTTAGTTGCTGATATCCATTTTGATTACAAACTTGCACTTTATGCAATAGATGCAGGAATAGATAAAATAAGAATAAACCCTGGAAATATTGGTGATGATTATAAAGTCGCTAAAGTTGTAGATGCTTGTAAAAAAAAACGTATCCCTATTCGAATTGGGGTTAACGCGGGATCTATTCAAAATGAAATTGTTGAAAAATATGGAAGACATAACGCCATTGCTCTTGTAGAATCAGCCAAAAAACATGTAAAAATTTTAGAAAAATATCAGTTTTATGATATTATAATTTCTATTAAAGCAAGTGATGTAATAACAACAATTGAAGCATATAAATTAGCATCGAAAACATTTTCATACCCCTTACATTTAGGATTGACTGAAGCAGGTACATCTTTTAGTGGTACCATCAAGTCAGCAGTTGCTATTGGTACTATATTAAATGAAAACATTGGGAATACAATAAGAGTTTCGCTTAGTGCTAATCCATTAGAGGAAATAAAAGTTGCTAAAGAAATTCTTAGTTCTTTAAATTTATTTAATAAACCTAAGTTGATATCCTGTCCTACATGTGGTCGATGTCAAATTGATTTAGTATCTATTGCAAATGAAATAGAAAAACATTTAGATAAAATAAATAAGAATATATCTGTTGCTGTAATGGGGTGCGTTGTCAATGGTCCAGGTGAAGCAAGTAATGCCGACATTGGAATTGCAGGTGGAGGTGAAAGTGTTACTTTATTTAAAAAAGGAAAAAAAATCAAAACAGTTTCAAGTAATGATGCAGTTTCAACACTACTTTTTGAGATTGATAAATTATAATTAACACATATTATCATAAAAAACATTCCTTTATGGAATGTTTTAGTTTATATAATTTTTTTTACGCTTTTTTCAATAATAATTGCAATAATTACATTAATTAATGAAGCAATAGTTAATGGAACAATCATTAAATAAAAGAATTGATAATTTATAATCCAAATAAATGGTACTATCGACACAATTCCATTCATAATAACTGCTGTAATAATTCCAGGTATTATTCCAAATTTATTATAGACTAAACCAAAAATATAGACAGAAATAAACATCATCACTGCAATAATTAAATGGATTGGAATACCTAATGGAAATCCGTTGATTGATGCTGAAATTAAATGTGCAAAAAATCCGACTATTCCACCACCAAAACTACTAATATGCATGGCTGCAAAAAATGCAGGTGTTGAATCAAGAGAAACTGTTTGACTAGCAGCAGGTATCTTAATAAAACTTAAAACAACACATAGCGCAATTAGCATACCATAAATTACAAAATTTTTTTTCATTATATCTCCTCATATTTATTAGTATAAATTTAAAATAAAAAATTAAAATATTTATACTATATTAGACAGTACTTTTCAAAATATTTTAATTTTAAATATTTACATTATTTCTTATATCCAGAAGAAAAGTAATAAATATGACAGGTCTACCGGCTTAATTTCTTCCTACTAAGTACCTTCCCATCTAAATTTTAGACAGTGGTCTATACTTTTCGTCCATATCACGGTTGCTGGGTCAGCTTTGGATTTCCAAATTCCCTTTTAAGTATTTTAACATCATATTTTGTCTATATTTATATTACTATATAAATTGGAGGTTGTCAATTAAATATCTATTATATTTTGTTGATTTTATAGTGTATGTTACATGTTTAGCCTAAAATTATCTCGTGTTCTATAGATTATAACACAGAAACTAGTTAGTAGTTATATCATATTAATTAAGTTTTTTAATTTGGCTTACACCATTGGCAATCATACAAACATATACTTTATTTTATATCTGCACTAGAAGTTCATAAAGAGCTTGAGCCGCTTCTTTACAGGCAAGATTTTCTGATTCTTCATAATTAATATAATTTTCATCTTTAAATACTAAATCACTAATTGCTCTAATAGCAATAAAGTCAATATTGTAGCTATAACATGCTTGTGCAATAGCGCAACTTTCCATATCAACAGCAATATAATCAGAAAAATAATTTTTAAACATCTCTTTTTGTTTAGAAGTTGCAAAAGTATCTTGAGAAGCAATTTTACCAGAAATTGCTTTACTAAAAGTAAAACTATTATTTACTCCTTGATAATAAACTGGCATTTTAGGAATTTGTCCTATTTCATAATTAGTAAAACATGAAAGGTCAACATCGCTATATTTAAATTCAACTCCATAATAAACATCTAATAGATTAGCAGTATTTATACCTCCTGCAACACCGCAATTAATAATTAATTCACATTTATCTAATAATATAGCATTTGATGTTGTAGTTGCAGCATTTACTTTACCAATACCTGATTGATATATAAAAATATCATGATTGAAAACAATATTTTTTTTCATATCTAAAAAAGCTTTTTTTTCAATTTCCATTGCAAAAATAATTCCAATTCTCATACTAGTACCTACTTTCTTTATAAGTATATTATATCACTGTAAATTTTCTTTGTCTATATATTGATTTTATGATATAATCTAAATGAGGTGATAAATATGGATTGTTTATTTTGTTCAATTGTAAAAAAAGAAATTCCTAGTAATATCATATATGAAGATGATTATACAATAGCTTTTTTAGATATCTTTCCTGCTGCTGATGGACATGTACTTGTTATTCCCAAAAAACATTTTGTAGAACTAAAAGAAATGCCTAGAGAAGAACATGTAAATCTAATTGAAACTATAAAAAAAATCTATCATGTGATAGAAAAGGTCACAAATTGTGATGGAATTCATCTTATTGAAAATTATGGTATTGCACAAGAAATAAAACATGTACATTTTCATATAATTCCTACATACTCGACAAATAAAGTTATTAATATTAATTCTATTGGTAATGTAGAAAACTTAAATGAAATTGCTAATAAAATAAAAAAAGATTTAAATTAGATTTTTTCTAAATTAAATCTTTTTTTTGTAATAACACTTTACCAATTAATATTAAAATTATTGTTAATATCATGTAGTATAAAACATATATTAGACTAAAATTATTAGAGATATTATTATAACTAAAAGCATAAAAGATACTAAAATAACTAAAATTAAGTTCTTTAATTTCGGCATAAACTTTTAAAATAAAAAATAGTGTTATAAACCCAGCACTTAATATAGTACCATACTTATTATATTTTAATGTTGAGAACATTAACCCTAGTGATAATGAAAATAAACATATTATGAACTGAAGAAAACTCAATAAATAAAATAAATCAAATATAAAATAATTATTTTTTATATACAGATAATTAATACATATTGAAATTAAATTCAATATTATTAATACAGTAATACTACACAATATTTTATTTAAGTATAATTTTGCTCTCTTGATTGGCTTAGTAAAAATGAATTCACTTGTCTTTAAGTCTTCCTCTTCATAGATAATTTTACTACCTAATATTGCGCCGTAAACACCAAGTATAATTGTAATATACTGATATATCATTGCATAATAACCTTCAATTTGTGTTATATCTATATCATTCATTCCATATACAATCATAATAACTTTTGGGAAACTATTTAGTAATTGTTCTGTAGCCTGAGTATCATTTGCAAATGATTCAAATTTGCTAAGTGCACCTATTGTGAAAGCAATTAAGATAGTCATCCAAATTAGAATGCTTTTTATTTTTCTTTTTAAATAAAATTTATACATTATAACACATACTTTTTAGAATAAATCATGTTTGATATAACATTAAAAATTAATGTCAATAAAATAATATGTATAATGAATTTAAGACTATATCCATTTATTAATAGATTATTATAATCAAATAAACCATATATAGATAATTTTGCAAGAACTCCATCATTAAAAATTGAAGATATAATATTTAGAAAATAGAATCCAAATGCAATAATAAATCCAAATCCATCATAACCTCTGATTTTACTAAATATAACTGCTATTACAGACGTCATACTACTTGCAAGCATCATAACTATAAGAACTGACGAATGCTCAATTATATAATTATTTATACTCATATTACTAATCAATCTAATTATTATTAAATTTAAAATAAAAACAAATAAGTAAAAAGTAATTATCAAAAGTATAACTGCTATTATTTTTGCAACATAAAATGTATTTCTACTTCTTGGTTTTGACAATATAAATTCTACACTTTTATTTTTGTATTCTTTACAAAAAATTTTTAAAGTAATAGTAGATGAAAAGGCAAAAGCAATGATCTGTACAAATCCAATTACCATTGGATAATAACCTTCCATTTTAGAAATATATTCTATATTAATATTCAATGAGCTCAACATTTCTTTTGGATAAGAAGATAAAAGTTTTTCTAAATCAATTGAAGATGACTCAAATGATGGGAAAACACTTAAATATACAATAGAGATTATTGTTGCAAAAACAATCCATCCCATAAGTGAAGCTATATTATTTTTATATTCAAATTTTACAATATTAACCATAATAGTGTAAAAAGATATCTTCAAGATCTGGTTCTTTAATAATCAAATCAACTATATCTATACCTTCTAAAATTTTTATAAGATCATTTAATTTTCCAATATATGTAAACTTTACATTTTCTTCATTAACAACTAAATCTTTAATATCACTATGCATAAAAATATCCATATCAATCTTATTTTTTATAACTAAATCAATATATTTAAGATTTATATTAGTTAAATTCTTAATTGTTTCTACAGTAACAATTTCACCATCTTTTATAATTTCAACTCGATCACACATTCTTTGTACCTCTCCTAAAATATGTGATGAGAACAATATAGTTGCCCCCTTATCATTTTCATCTTTAATTAAATCAAAGAATTTTTGCTGCATCAATGGATCCAATCCTCCAGTTGGTTCATCTAGAATAATTAACTCAGGATTATGAAGCAAACATTGGATAATTCCAACCTTTTTTTTATTACCATAACTCATATTGTCAATTTTCATATTTAAATCTAAATCAAGATAATCAGCAAGATAGTAAATTCTATCTGTAAAATCTCCTTTGTAAAAACTTGCGGAATATTTTAATAAGTCAATTGCCTTTGTTTTTTCATAATAAAATACTTCTGAAGGTAAATATCCTATTTTTGACAGAGAGTTAACTAAGCTATCTTTAATATTTTCACCAAAAATTGAAACGTTACCACTATTTGAGTTTATTAAACCTAGTATCGCTCTAATAGTAGTAGATTTACCTGCTCCATTTGGACCAATAAATCCAAATATTTCTCCTTTTTTCACAGTAAATGCAACATCTTTAATACCTTTTATTTTCCCATAATATTTAGTTAAATTATGAATTTTTAATGCTTCCATTTTCCCCTCCAAATTTATGTTTCATCAATACTAAGTGATTGAAAATTACCAAAAACTTTAACTGACTTATTAACATTTATAAACGCATTTTCATCATATTTCTTAACCAGTTCTAGGACTGAAGTTAATTCAAAACTCGATATAACTACATAAAGCATTTGTCGTTTATTATTAGTATATGCACCAATTGCTGGAATTATTGTGATACCTCGAGACGATTTTTCTTGAAATTCTTTTATTAATCCTTCTCCATCAGCAGTATTAATTGTAACAGTTAGTTTTTGATACCTTGTATGAAATCTATCAGTTACAACGCTTGCAGTATAAGAACCAATCAAAGTATATAATACAATTTCAAAATCAAATAATATAGCGGTTAATGATAAAACAATAATATTAAATATTAAAGCAATAAACCCCATTGGTTTACCTGTTTTTTCTGCAAAATACAGACAAATAATATCACTACCTCCAGCACTACCTCCAGCATGTAACATTAGAACAACAGAAAAACCTGAAATAATTCCTCCAAATAACGACATTATTAACTTATCTGTTGATATTGGTGTAATTGTAGGTAAAATTTCTGAAAATACAGAAACAGAAATAACAGAAATAATTGTATAAAATGTAAAACGCTTCCCTAATTTTAGCCAACTTATTATTAATAGTGGGATATTAAGTATAAAAAATAAAATACCAAAACTAAATAAACCGTTTGTAAGAGTTTCAATAATTAAGATTATTCCCATCAATCCTCCAGTATATAATTCTACTGGAGAAATAAAATATTTTATTGACCCTGCTAAAAGCAAAGAACCAACAACAATAAGTGCCATCTTTTTAAGTTTAAAATATTTTTTTATTACTTCCCACATGTTAATCTTCCCCCTTTAATTCGACATTAGTAATAGTACTAAATTTCTTTGTAATTTTATTTGATGTGATACTTATATCATCAATATCCTTTGTTACAGTCTTGATACTACGATTTAATTTATCAAAACGATCAGAATATCTATCAAATTCAATACTAAGTTTTTTTAACTCATCTTGAATAACTTTCGTATATTTATCTCTTTCAATATTTTCTAGTAAAACTTGCATTGTAGTTAAAGTTGCAATAAGTGTTGTAGGTGAAGTAATCCACACATTTTTTTTATTTGCGTACTCAACAATGTCTAAACAATAGGATTGCATATAAGCAAAAACTGCTTCTGCTGGTAAAAACATAATTGCCTGTTCTGTTTCTCCTACAATAATATATTTATTAGCAATATCATCAATATGTTTCTTTAAATCAGTTTTAAATGCATTCAAATAGTTCTTACTATCAGAATTTTTATCATTATCTATTGCTCTTCGATAATTTTCTAATGGAAATTTAGAATCTATTCCTATCTTATTCAATGGAGCAGGAGCAAATAATATTGCATCAACCCTACTACCTGTAGAAAAAGTGTATTGAAGTTGATAAACTTTTTTCGCATCACCAAAAATTGAAAAAAGTATATTTTTAAGTTGCACTTCTCCAAAACTTCCCCTTGCACTCTTATCAGAAAGAATTGACTGTAAACTAACTATATCTGTAGACAACGTTTCAATATTTTTTTGAGCCTCATCTATCTTACTTAATCTTTCTACAATTGATGTGAAAGTATCGTTTGTTTTTTTAAAATTTTCACTAATCCTTGCATTTACAGAATTATTTATATTATTAAATTGCTCATTTAAAGTCTTATATATTTCATTATAGTTATTTTGGGCTTGATTTTCCATTTTTGTTTGTAATTCAACATTACTTTTGAAAATATCAAGTTCAAACTTGCCTAGTTTTTCAATTACAGTATCATTATTTTTATTATATAACTTTAAAATTATAACTAGTTGTAATATGATAATCACACTAATTAGTATAATATAGTATATCATTTAATCACCTACTTTAAATTAAATTTATTTTCTATAATCTTACCAGAAATATATGCTAAAACAATTAGAATAATAGGATATACTAAAGCATAATAATTGTTACTTTCTAAGGCGTTTTCCACTATTACACCAACAAATGACAAATATCCAATCATAAATAAATTTCCAATTATTAGTGCTATTAAATATTTTTTTTTAGAAATAGTACTAAAAGCAGCAGACATATTTACAAAAAAATAAGGAAAAAAAGGCAGAGATAATACAAGTAATAATGCTATAAAACTTCTATTACTAACCCATTTTTCAAATCTAGCAAGTTTACTCTCTTTTTTTAGTTTATTAAAAATTTTAGGTTTAACAATAGATCGAAGAAATAAAAATACACAATATGCTCCAAGTACATGTCCAAAATAAGAAATTAAAAACCCTAATATGTATCCAAATGATGTAACATTTGCTATCACAATAGCAAAAATTGGTAATGGTGGAAATACATTCTCAATAAAACTAAGAAAAAATCCACCAATTACCCCTAAATTTTCAGTATAAAAATTTATAACTTCAACATAGTAATCATTAAAAAGAAAACTATTTAACAGCATCTTTAATATTTTTTACTCTATTAGCTAATCCATACATTGACTCAGTAGGAATAGAACTAACAGCAAATCTAATTAAGTTTCCTGGTAATGGAATTGTATAAATATCATTTTCCATTAATTTTTCAAAAACTTTTTCATTACAGTTAGGAAGAGTTATAAAAAATCCTGATTTGTATGGCAATGTATCAAGACCACATTCTAGCGCTTCTTTAACAAAAATTTCTCCCCTTTTACTAAGAGTTTTCACAGATTTTCCTAACTCAATTTCAAATTCTTTTTTAGCATCTTCATTATTTACAAGTTCTACAATAGTCCTAATACCTATATGAGATGTACTAGACCATCTACCACGTGAACTGTATGAAATAACACGTTTAAATTCATTGATTATTTCTTCATTCTTACTTACAGCAAGCATAGCACCAATTCTCATACCATAAAATGATAATGTTTTACTACCACTAAAAGCACAAATAATTAGTAAATCCTGATGGGCATTTTTAAAAACATCAAACGGCATCCTGCTTTCATCAAGCCCATCTTTGTGATAATCAACATAAGCCATATCATATAATAATGTTGTTGGGATTTCTTTACTAGCAAAGTTATTTAGAATTTCAATAACTTTTTCCCATTCAGATCTTTTTAATGTATAACCAGTAGGATTTTGACAAGGATCATTAATTAAAATTAATATCTTTTGTTGATTTAATGCCGACTCCTCAACACATTTTTCAAAATCACTTAAATCAAAGTTCCCTTCACTATCAAATAAATTATATGTTTTTAAATTAACATTTTGTTCATTAGCCATAATTAAATATGGATCCCAATAAACCTTTGGTACAAAAAAATCATCCCCAACATCCAAATAATTAGCAATTGTAGAACTTATTGCTCCACTACCACCAGGTGTTGCATTAACAGCGTATTTCATATTATTTTTATAATAATCATAATGTTGTCTAAAAGACCATTTTGCAAGAGCATCAGTAAAATCATCTCCACCCGGTGTCGAAGTATATGGTAAATACTGAACTGGGTTTAAATTGTTTGTAATTTTAAGCACTGATTTAAAGTATGTAAAACTTCTATCATCTTCATATAACATCCCTACTGTTGCATTTACAGCATTACTATTATTTTCACACGCTTTTCTTGCTTCAACTCCTATCTTTAAAATATCATTTGTTATTCTCTTATTAACTGAACGTTTTGCAACTACACTATTCATTTTCACTCCTCCAAATAATTTTCTTTTAATTTCAATACAAAAAATGGTGCATCGTAAGCACATCTTTTTCTTAAATGATACTTATGCTCACTTTGAAAACTTTTATGATAAAAGCCAGTAATTCTAAGAACTCCTGCACTCATATCCCCTAAAATATAATCGTATTTCCCGTATAAATCCACATACCTTTCACAAAACATACTCTTCCAATCATCCATTTTGTGTACTTCAATAACATCATATAACGCAATTATCTCATTATTCAATTTGCATTCACCATTAACCCTTCTATAATTTCAAAAATAGTTTTAAAATAATTTTCATAATCAATACCATCTCTTCCATAATTAATGAACTTTTTACTTGCAATCATGGCTTTTAATTTATCTAGACTAACATACTTATAGTCAATTACTTCTTTATTGTCGATTAATATATCTATGTTATCACATTTAACAAAATAAATATACCCAATTCCTTTAAATAAATTGTATATTTTACTGGGATAAACTACTAATTCATTAATAAGTTGATTATCATTAATTTCTAAGTTTATCTCTTCTTTTAATTCTCTAATTGCTGTTATTCTTGGAGTTTCCCCAGAAATAACAGTTCCTGTATGTGTTGCCCACATTCCAGGAGCCCACTTTCTATTTAGTGATCTCTTTTGGATTAAAATCTCTTGGTCCTTTATCACCCAAATATGAGTATATAAGAAATATTCGTTTTTATTTAATTTATCATAATCACAACGTTTAATCTTTCTAATATATTTCAGCTGCTCATCTACAATATCTAAAATCTCCATACTTAGTCAACTCCAATCTCTTACTATCATTTATATTTTAACATACCAATAAACATAATTAAATACATTTATCAATATTATTTACTATATGCATTGTTAATTACGTATTTAACTTCATCAAAATATATCGTCTCCATATTTTTATTAACCGGATAATCTATTTCTATTATCATAGATTTATTAACTTCAACATTGTTTATACTGGTTTCACTATATGATACTTCTTGCTTATTATCAAGAAAAATTATACCAATTAACATATTATCAATAATATCTTCAGTATAATTATTTATTTCCAAACTAATATTTTTTCCATTATCAAATGTGCTTACATCTACTATATTGGCAAAACTAACTACATTATTTTTTTTATAGTTTGCTTCTATTCCAAAAGTTTTTGCTTCGATTGGGACATTATCAAATTCTATTTTAGCTTCCAATAAATTGTGAACTGCTACTATTTTTTTACTGTCGCTAGCTAGCTCTTGATCATTTTTATCAAAATATTTAATATCTACGTTAATATCAACAACCTTATCAATTGGATTAGTAACACTAACTAAAATTGAAGAGTCTTTTATAAACTTATAAGAAGTCGTAACATATACTTCTTCTTTAACTTTATCAAAACTTTTCTTATCATTGGTTGGTTTTTCACTACTACAGCCGAAAAGTAATAGTGGTAAAACAAAAAAAACTAATAAAACAACTTTTTTCATATACAATCTTTTCCTTTCTTAATTTATTTATTAAGATATGTTTTTAAATATTTTCCTGTAAATGATTTTTTTTCCTTTGAAATCTTTTCAGGGGTTCCAGTCGCCAATACGACTCCTCCATTGTCTCCACCTTCTGGTCCTAAATCAATAATATTATCTGCGACCTTAATTACATCAAGATTGTGCTCAATAACAACTAAAGTATCACCATTATCAGCAATTTTATTTAAAACATTAATCAACTTTTTTACATCATCTATATGTAAACCTGTTGTAGGCTCATCAAGAATATATAAAGTTCTACCAGTAGATTTCTTTTTTAGTTCTTTAGCTAATTTAACTCTTTGTGCTTCACCACCAGATAAAGTTGGTGCCGATTGTCCTAGTTTTATATAACCTAATCCGACATTTTTAAGAGTTGAAATATCATTTTTTATTAAAGGTTGGTTTTCAAAAAATAAATATGCCTCGTCAACTGTTAGATTCAAAACATCTGCAATTGAATGATCTTTAAACTTTACTTCTAAAGTTTCACGATTGAATTTTTTTCCTTTGCAAATTTCACATTCAATATAAACATCAGGTAAAAAGTGCATTTCTATTTTTTTTACACCATCTCCTCTACAAGCCTCACACCTCCCTCCTTTGACATTAAAAGAAAAACGTCCTTTTAAGTACCCACGCATTTTTGATTGTGGTAAACTTGTAAATAAATCTCTAATTCTATCAAAAACACCCACGTACGTTGCAGGATTACTTCTTGACGTTCTACCAATTGGTGACTGTGAGATATTAACAATTTTATCAATATTATCAATACCTTTTATTTCTTTGTGACTTCCAACTTTATGCTTTGAATTATTTATTATATTAGCAACACTTTTATAAAGAATCTCATTAATTAAAGTACTTTTTCCACTACCGCTAACTCCTGTTACACAATTTAATACACCTAGTGGGATTTCTACACATAGATTTTTTAAATTGTTTTCATTAGCACCAATAATTTCAATATTTTTACCATTTCCTTGTCTTCTAACTTTAGGAACATCAATTTTTAAATCTCCGCTTAAATATCTACCCGTTAAAGAATCGTTAGATTTTAATATTTCATTGTATGTACCCGAGAAAACAACTTTACCACCATTAATTCCAGCTCCAGGACCAATATCAATGATATAATCACAACTTCTCATCGTATCTTCATCATGTTCTACTACAATTAACGTATTTCCAAGGTTAACCATTTCTTTAAGTGAAGCAATCAAACGATCGTTATCTCTTTGATGCAACCCTATTGATGGTTCATCTAATACATATAAAACTCCCGTTAACTGACTTCCAACTTGGGTTGCAAGTCTAATTCTTTGAGATTCACCACCTGATAATGACCCTGACTCTCTACTTAAAGTTAAATATGTTAGTCCTACATTGACTAAAAAATCTAATCTAGAAATTATTTCTTTTAAAATTAACTTGGCAATAGATTGTTGTTTGGCTGTCAAATCTAAATTTTTCATAAAACTAAG
>JBKEDG010000071.1:0-1766 GCA_047975285.1 Bacilli bacterium
TCAAAAGATTAATATTTCTAGTGATTATAAATCAGCTTTTTTTAAAAAATGTAAACAAGTTTTTGCGGATGGGACACCGTATGAACCCCATTTAATTTTTGGAGATTGTATAATAGAGGCTCGCAAAATAGTAAATCAAAAATTTAAATTATTGAATACTATTGGTCAAGCTAGTAAATATAAGTAAGAAAAAGTTTATAGCAAATCAATATTGCTAGATAATACGTTACATAATCTCATAGGTACTGAAGAGACAAGCAGGTTTATACAAGTTAATAAACTGTAGAAGATGGTCAAACGACCATCTTTTTTGTTGCTCAATCAACGATATAAAATATTATCCAATTAATTTCTCATATTTCTAATATACTTGTGTTTAATGAGACAATCATTTACTCAACCAATCCGCGAATTATCTAATCCTTGCCGTCGTGAGGACAGTAAAATAAGTAGTAATATCTATTATCGAAATTGGTAAATTACTTGGAAATGGGGCAAATGACAAACTTAACGACAAAACAACATTGCGAAAACGTTTTGCTCGTGATATCCTTTACTTGAGGAGGTGTTATGAAAAAGAAGGAGCGTCAGAAAGTAATACTAGATGTATCCTTAGCAAAAAATAGGGTGACTCTTGATTATATATCTAAACAGTTAGATTGTTCTCCACGGACAATACAACGTGATATTCATGAAATGAATGGATTAAATAACGATTTAGAGCTTACTATTAAAGATAACTATATTGTTGGAAAAACAATAAGTAATGTAGTTGCAAAAATTGAATTTACAGAAAATGAAAAAATTGAATTAGCGATTTTACTATCCAAAAAAACATTATCAAAAACAGAAATTTCAGAATTATTATATATTCCACTATCAGTCATAAGTAATTTTTTTGAATCAGCATATTTTGAAAAAGAAATTGATATAAAATGGATATCAAATCGAACTAGAAGGATGAGAATTTATAAAATAATGTCTAAGCTTGATCAAGTTGAGTATGATATTGATTTGATTAAAGCAATTTCATTTTTAAGGAATATTTGCTCATTTCAAATAGAGGAGTTAAATAATAAGGAGGATAAATCCATTTATGTACTTATATATAACTTAAATCCAAAATTATTTGAAAAAGAGAAGTATAGAGGTAATGAACTCCGCTATAATGATTTTTATAACAGTTTTAATGATGATATCGCAAAAGAGGTAGAAATTATAATTGAGAGTTCAATTGAAAAGTTTTTTAAACAAGAAGGTTTTGTATTTGAATACACAGAAACAGATATTAAATCAATTTCGAGGCATATTTCAAGTGTTGTTGACAATTACTTATCTTTGGGATATATGATGCATGAGTCGCAAGCAAATGTGTTCCAAATAAAAACGGAAAACTTCTACTCAACAAAACTGACTGAAATTATTACCAAATCAGTTGAACGCCAATTTAATATTAAAATTAGTATTGAAGACGTCTCGTATTTATATATCCACTTTTCAATTTTAATGAAGTCAAAAAACCACGTAAAGGCGTGCCTTGTTGACAAATATAATAATCATGTATCGGAATATGTTATTAATGAACTGTACACTCAATTCAGTGAACTATCCAATATTGATTCAAATACCTATGAAGAGTATAAAATGAATAAAGATGATATTCATTTCAGGTATGATATTAAATTCACAACATATAAGCATTTAAGCAAAGAGGGTTTTATAATTCTAGATATGTTATATGTTAATAATAGATTGATCACTACTAA
>JBKEDG010000072.1:0-11600 GCA_047975285.1 Bacilli bacterium
AAAGTGTTTTATGCAGTATACTTAATGATTATTTGTATCAATATTAAGGTTAAAGTTTACTCTAATAAAGGTTGAAGGAAATAATTAAGAGATTATTGACAATTATATGGTTCATGATTGTATATTATATTATAATAGTTGTTATTGTACAATTACATGAATTATATTATTATATATACACTCTTAAAAACACAGAAGCATTATCATCATTAACTTTATTTTTAATGATATCTGTGACATTACTTTACAATATACATAATAGAATAGATAAATTTATTGATTTAAGTACATTTTATACAGTGAGAGTGACTTATAAGAAATTCAAAAAAATAATTACTCTTGATGTATTAAAAGTTTATTCGCTTTTGATGTTATATCTATGTTAATACTTAAATTTAAAATTGGATTTTTCTGACTTATATGTTCAAATATACTTTGTATGTGTTATGTTTTTTGTGGCAACATTGCCACTTTTGGCTTTAAGTAGAAACTTATCCAATCGCCAATCGTTCATATTTTCAATTGTTATGATAGTTTTAATTATATTTTTTATGATAATATTTGATGTTGATAAAAAATCAGTAGATAATTTTGTGAAGCAAATTAAAAGTTTATACAAAAATGGTAAAACTATAATTATTGTTAGTCACATCGACAATATTAATAAATTAATTAATTTTGATCCGATTTATGAAATTGAAAATGGTAAACTAGTAGCTATTTAAGATAGTAAGATTATTGAGTTTGAAATTATTATTACATATTTTTAAAAACACACGTATATAAAATTTTAGAGAGTGCTTTACGAATTTAGATAGTAAAACCTAAGCTATAATAATCTAAGATAATAAAAACAGCAAATATACTAGATGCTGTTACTAATTAATTTATATTTTTTAAGATATTTACTACGATTCTTTTCTTCTTTGTGCTTTTATTCTTTGACTTGCATTTAGAATTTTTTTTCTAATCCTAATGTTAGTTGGAGTTACTTCAATTAATTCATCGTCACTAATATATTCCAAAGATTGTTCTAAACTTAATGTTTTTGGTGCAATAAGTGTTAACGCTTCATCAGAAGAAGAACTTCTAACATTTGTTAGTTGTTTCTTTTTGCATATATTTACTTCTAAATCTTTAGATCTTGAACTTTTTCCAATAACCATTCCTGTGTATACATCTACACCTGCTTTAATGAATAATGTACCACGCTCTTGAGCGTTATATAAACCATAACCAGTACTTTTACCTGTTTCAAATGATATTAAAGAACCTTGCGTTCTTGTCTGAATTTCGCCTTTATATGGTATATAAGATTCAAAAATACTATTTAAAACACCAGTCCCTCTAGTATCAGTTAAAAATTCTCCACGGTAACCTATTAATCCTCTACTTGGAATTAGGAATTTGACTCTAGAATATCCTTCACCAAAAGAACTCATAGAAGTCATTTCTCCTTTTCTAATTCCCATTTTTTCAATTACATTACCAACATACTCTTCAGCAACATCAATTGTAACCTCTTCTTGAGGTTCGTATTTTAATCCGTCAATTTCTTTGAAGATAACTTCTGGTTTTGAAACTTGCAGTTCAAATCCCTCTCGGCGTAAGTTTTCAATTAAGATTGAAAGGTGCAGCTCTCCTCTTCCAATAACTTTAAATGCCTCTGTGGTTTCAGTTTCTTGGATTTCTAAACTAACATCCGTGTTTAGTTCTTTAAATAGTCGCTTTCTTAGGTGGCGACTAGTAAGAAATTTACCCTCTTTACCTGCAAATGGGCTATCATTTACAGAAAATGTCATTGCAACTGTAGGTCTGGAAATTTCGTTAAATTCAATTCCTACTGGGTTTGATGTAGAAGATATAGTGTCACCGATTTCAATCTTATCGTTTAGACATACACCAACAATGCTACCAGCAGTGCACTTGCTAACTTCAATTTTATTTAAACCACTAAAATCATATAATTTACTTACTTTTGTTTTTCTAATCTCCCCTTTTTTATTGTAATTAACAATTGCTATTTCTTGATCAACTTCAATAGTTCCGTTCTCAATTTTTCCAATTCCAATTTGTCCAACGTATTCATTGAATTCAAGTGTAGTAACTAACATTTGTAATTGTGCAGTTTCTTCACCATTTGGACTAGGTATATGATCGATAATTATATTAAATAAATCAATCATATCATCTTTTCTATTGTTAAGGTCATTAGTAGCAATACCACTTTTTGCACTAGCATAAATAAATGGTGACTCAAGTTGACTATCACTTGCTCCAAGTTCAATTAAAAGTTCAAGAATTTCTTCTTCAACAGCTTCTATTCTAATCCCGTCTCTATCAATCTTGTTTAGACAAATAATTAAACTTAAGTCTAAGTCAAGAGCGTTTTTAAGGACAAATTTTGTTTGAGGCATTACACCTTCAAAAGCATCAACAACAAGTATTACGCCATCAACCATTTTTAAAACGCGTTCTACTTCACCACCAAAGTCTGCATGCCCTGGTGTATCTACAATATTTATCTTATAATCCTCATACGTAATTGAAGTATTTTTAGATAAAATTGTTATTCCTCGCTCTCTTTCTAAATCATTTGAATCCATTACTCTTTCTTGAACTTGTTGATTTTTTCTAAATGTTCCACTTTGTTTTAGAAGTTCATCTACAAGAGTTGTTTTTCCATGATCTACATGGGCTACAATTGCCACATTTCTAATATTGTTATTCATAAGTACCAACTTTCTATCTAGTTAAAAAACTATACTTAGATATTATATCATAAATTAAGACTTTATTTAAATGATAGAAGCAAAAAAGTGTTTTTTTACAGTGCTGGTGTGCATTTTTACTAACTTACAAATTTATAAATATAGCTTCTTTATTTTTTAGTGTTGTTAATTAATCTTTCAATCTACTATGTTACAACATACATTTATATGCTATGTCAACACTTTTTTTAAAAGTATAATAGAAAGAAATAATTACAGCCATTCATACAATGCCAAACACAAAATTTAATTATCAAAATGCAATATTAGTTCAGAAAACAAAGCATTATTGTGAATGAAAACTTAAAATTTTTACAGTATTAAGTAAAATTTCTTATTTGATTGTAATATGCGACTAATTTTCCAAATATAATTTGACAAAATTAGTTATATGTAATATAATTTGTGTACGGGGAGCTTGTGTGACAGGCTGAGAGGAAGTAAAAACTTCGACCCAAGAACCTGATGTGGGTAATGCCAACGTAGGGAGTAGAATAACTACTTTTGGAGAATACTGCATATGGTATTCTCCTTTTTATTTAGGTAAATTTAAGCCTACATCGATAAGAAAGAGAGTTTATATGGAATATACAACACAAATGAATGCTGCTAGAAAAGGTATTGTTACAAAGGAAATGGAAAAAGTAGCAATAAAAGAAGGGATTTCTGTTGATAAACTGATTAATTTAGTTGCAAATGGTAAAGCCATAATTCCATGCAATAAATTACACACTTCTATTGATGTAAATGGAATTGGTTTTGAATTGAAGACAAAGATAAATGTGAATTTAGGGACATCTAGAGATTATAATGATATTGATATGGAATTTGAAAAAGTTAAAAGTGCTGTAGAAATGGGTGCTGAGGCGATAATGGATTTAAGTTCTCATGGTGATACAAGGAAGTTTAGAAAATTACTAACAAGTAAATGTTCTGCTATGATTGGGACAGTTCCTATATATGATGCTGTTGTATACTATAATAAGGCATTAAAGGATATTACAACAGAGGAATGGATTGATATTGTTAGGATGCATGCTGTTGATGGTGTGGATTTTATGACAATACACTGCGGAATTAATAAAGAAACTGCTAAAAAGTTTAAGGGTAACAAAAGGCTAACAAATATTGTTTCACGTGGTGGATCAATTATTTTTGCTTGGATGGAAATGACAGGAAAAGAAAACCCGTTTTATGAGTGCTATGACGAAATTTTAGCTATATGTAATAAGTATGATGTTACGTTAAGCTTAGGAGATGCTTGTCGTCCTGGGAGTCAAAAAGATGCTAGCGATGCTAGTCAAATTGAAGAACTTATCGTTCTTGGAGAATTAACCTTAAAAGCGTGGGAGAAAGATGTGCAGATTATGATTGAAGGCCCTGGTCATATGCCAATAAACCAGATTGCAGCAAATATGGAAATTCAAAAAACACTTTGCCATGGTGCACCTTTTTACGTTCTAGGTCCAATTGTGACTGATATTGCTCCAGGTTATGACCATATTACTTCTGCGATTGGTGGAGCTATAGCTGCAAGTAGTGGAGCTTCATTTCTATGTTACGTTACACCAGCGGAGCATTTAAGGTTACCAGATATTAATGATGTAAAAGAAGGAATAATTGCAACTAGAATAGCCGCTCATGCAGCAGATATTGCTAAGGGAATTGATGGTGCTGTTGAGTGGGATAATAAAATGAGTTTAGCCCGAAAAAATCTTGATTGGGAAAAAATGTTTGACTTAGCAATTGATCCTATAAAAGCTAAGGCATATCGTGATAGTTCTAAACCTAAAAAAGAAGATACGTGTAGTATGTGCGGTAATTTCTGTGCCATGAAGAATATGAATAAGATTTTAGATGGAGAAGATGTATCTATTTTTGATGAATAGGAGAGAAAATGATTAATCAAGATATATTTAAATTATATGTAATTTGTAATTCTAGTCAATATGAGGAACTCAGATTTGCATTAGTTGGTGGAGCAACTTGTGTACAATTAAGAGAAAAAAATCTGTGTGATGATGATTACATCAAAGTAGCAAAACATTTTAAAGAACTTTGTGATAAGTTTGGTGTTCCCTTAGTTATAAATGATAATCCATATGTAGCACTAAAAAGTGGAGCGAGTGGAGTACATCTTGGACAAGATGATATGGAAATTAAAGCGGCAAAAAAAATTATTGGGGCTAAAATATTTATTGGAGCAACAGCAAAAACAATAACTCAGGCAAAAAAAGCAGAACAGTTAGGTGCAGCATATTTAGGGTCTGGTGCAATTTTTAGTTCTTCAACAAAACCAAATGCAATAAATATTAGTGTTAAGGAATTGAATAATATATGTAATAATGTTTCAATTCCTGTATGTGCTATTGGAGGAATCACCTTGAAAAATATCAAAATGATTAATGCTAATATTGCTGGTGTTGCAATAGCATCCGGGATATTAAATAGCAGTGATATAGAAAAAACAACTAGAGTTATGTTGAAGAATATTAATGGTATTTTAGAGGGGAGAGAAAATGATTGTTAATGGTGAAAAGATAAAATTAAATAATATATGTACACTTAAAGAATTTATATTAATGCAAGGATATAATATCAATATTATAGCATTAGAGTTAAATTCTACATTTATAAAAAGTAGTGAATATGAAAAAATTACATTGTGTGACGATGACAGATTGGAAATTGTCTGTTTAATGGGTGGTGGATAATTTGAAGCTAAAAATTAATGGAAAACCTTATTTTACTAAAACTAAACAATTATTGTCACTAAGAGATAATCTGGGATATAGTAAAGATGTGGTTATGATTATAAATGGATACCAGAGTAATTATGATAAAATTTTACAAGATTGTGACGAGATTTTCTTTATAAATAAAGGGGAGATGGTTGAAGAAAATGTTTTAGAGTTAATGATGTCTTCAAGGCATACTCCAAATATTCATAGCAAGTTAAAAGATGCTAAAGTAGCAATTGCAGGTCTTGGTGGACTAGGATCTGCTATTGCAATAATGCTTGCAAGAACTGGAGTAGGAACACTTTTGCTTGTAGATTATGATATTGTAGAACCAAGTAATTTAAACCGTCAAAATTATTTTATTACTGATCTTGGAAAATTAAAAACAGAGGCACTTAAAAATCAGATTAAAAACATTAATCCCTTTATAAATATCGAGTTAAAAAATGAGAAAGTTAATGTTGATAATATACTAGATATATTTAAAGATTATAAAATAGTATGCGAAGCATTTGATAGTCCAAATACAAAGGCGATGCTCATTAATGAGTTACTTAGTTTTGGTGATATTTATGTTATTGCTGCATCTGGTATGGCAGGATACTATTCATCAAATAAGATTACTACGAAACATATATTTGATAATTTATATGTATGTGGAGATGGGGTTAATAGTGCAAAAGAAGGGGTTGGCTTGATGGCACCAAGAGTAAATATTTGTGCAGCTCATCAGGCTAACATGATAATAAGGTTAATTCTAGGAATAAAAGAATAAGAAGGGAATGGTAATTATTAAAAATTTAGATAAACTAGTAATTGGAGGAGTAGAGTTTAGTTCACGTTTTATATTAGGAAGTGGAAAGTTTTCACTAGAAGATACTAAAACAGTTCTTGAAAATGCAGAGGTAGAGATGGCAACTATTGCACTTAGAAGAGCTAATGTGGGTGGTAAAGAAAATATTTTAGATTATATTCCAAAGGATATAACATTATTACCAAATACATCTGGTGCAAGAAATGCTGAAGAGGCAATTAGAATTGCTAGATTGGCAAGAGAAATAGGTTGTGGTAATTTTATAAAGATTGAAGTAATAAGCGATATGAAATATTTGTTACCAGACAATTATGAAACTATAAAAGCAACTAAAGTGCTTGCAAGTGAAGGGTTTATAGTTATGCCGTATATGATGCCTGATTTGGTAGTTGCTAGACAGTTAAAGGAAGCAGGTGCAGCGGCGATTATGCCACTTGGTGCACCAATAGGTAGTAATATGGGACTTTGCACTAAAGATTTTATAAAGATTCTAATTGATGAATTAGATTTGCCAATTATTGTTGACGCAGGAATTGGAAAACCATCTCAAGCGTGTGAAGCAATGGAAATGGGTTGTGATGCAGTTATGGCAAACACAGCGATAGCAACAGCGGGCGATGTAGGACTAATGGCAACTGCATTTAGTCAAGCAATTAGAGCAGGTAGAAATGCTTATCTTGCTAAACTTGGAAGAGTGCTTGACGAACGTGGTGAGGCATCCAGTCCACTAACAGGATTTTTACAAGATTAGGAGTAGAGATGAAAAATATAAATTCACAAGTTTTAAGTAAGGTCCTAACAAGTGTAGATAGTTATGACTATAATAGTTATACAGCAAATGATGTAAAACAGGTATTAAAAAAACAAAATATAACTATTGATGATTTTAAAGTTTTGTTATCTCCAGCTGCTATGGAATTTTTAGAACAAATGGCTAAAAGGGCAAAAGCAGATACAAAAAGGTACTTTGGAAATAATATAAAACTATTTACACCATTATATATTTCTAATTATTGCGATAATCATTGTATATACTGTGGTTTTAATTGTACTAATAAAATAAAAAGGGCTAAACTATCCTATGAAGAAATTGAAATACAGATGAAAAATATTAGTAAAAGTAATTTGGAAGAGATTTTGATATTAACTGGAGAAAGTGCTTTTAAATCAAATTTAAAATATATTGGAGAAGCTTGTAGAATAGCTACAAAGTATTTTAAAGTTGTTGGGATAGAAGTTTATGCTCTAGATCTTGAAGATTATGAATATCTACACGGATGTGGAGTAGACTATGTAACAATATTTCAAGAAACGTACGATAAAGAAAAATATAAAAATGTGCATCTAAAAGGATTAAAAACTGATTTTGATTATCGCTTTAATACTCAAGAAAGAGCGTTAATGGCTAAAATGCGAGGGGTAACATTTGGAGCATTACTTGGGCTTGCAGATTTTAGAAAAGATGCTTATGCAACAGGTTTACATATTAGTCATATTCATAAGAAATTTCCAACTGCAGAACTTAGTGTAGCGTGTCCTAGACTTTGTTTGACGGAAACTTCCAATACTATTGGTAAAGAAGGTATAAGTGAAAGAGAACTGTTACAAGTAATATTAGCTTATCGTTTGGCATTGCCTTTTATTACAATTGTTATTTCATCAAGAGAACAACCCAAATTTAGAGATAATGTTATTGGACTTGTGGCTAATAAAATATCTGCTGGAGTTAGTACAAGTGTAGGGGACAATGGTAGTGAAAACCATGGGAGTTCGCAGTTTATTATTAGTGATGGGCGTAGTGTTGATGAAATAGTAAAAATGATTAAAAGTAAGAAGTTGCAACCAGTATATTGTGACTATATTAGATTATAATGATTATTTGTATTACTAATCGTATAGGATGTAAAATAGATTTTTTAAAAAAAGTTGAAGAAATTGCATCTAAGGTTGATATGATTATATTACGAGAAAAGGATTTAACTGTTATTGAGTATATGAGTCTAGCAAGTCAAGTACAAAAAATTTGCAAGAAGAAGGGAGTATTTTTTACAATTAATACTTTTATACATGCTTTTACAGAGTTGGATGCAGATTATTTGCAGTTATCGTATACTGATTTTTGTAAAATGACAATTAAACAAAGAAATAATATGAAAATAGGTGTATCAGTTCATAGTGAAAGTGAGGCATTAAATGCTTGTAAATTAGGAGCGAAATTTATCATTGTAGGACATATTTTCGAAACAAATTCCAAAAAAGGACTAGAACCTAAAGGGGTAAAGTTATTGAGAAGCATTATTGAACTCGTTGATATTCCCGTATATGCAGTTGGAGGAATAGATTATAAAAATATGAAAGAACTATTTAAAGTGGGTGCTAGTGGTGTTTGTATGATGAGTTATTTTATGAAATAAAAAAGACTAGATTCTAGTCTTTTTTAGGTTTATTTTACGTATATTGAATTTAAAATTTCATTTAGCTTACTAGTATCAATTTTATTTTCTGAAGCTAGTGCAATTATAAAAATTATCCCATCTTTAGTAGGCAAATAATAGTACGATTGATTAAAAGGATTTTCACCAGTGTTTTTTATTTCAACAACAGCTGATTTTGATTTACGAATTGTTTTATATTTCCCAACAACAGTAGCATCTTTATACCCATCTTTTTTAAATTGCTTTTCTAATTCTAAGACACTTTTATCAATTGAATCAACAAAAGTATCAAAGTTTTTAATTGTTTTATCACTATTTTTTAAAGCTTCGTATGTTTGGTATGAAACGGATATTTCACCATTTTCTGAAGAATATACACCATTCTCATCAAACTTCAAACTTGAATTAAAATGTAAATTGTCAACAGTATAGGCAGTCTGATTTTTTGTCTTTTTATTTGCACTTTGCTTATTTATTTCTTTTGAACTACAACCAGTAAGTAATAAACTAAAAATACTGGCAAATATTAATATTTTTTTCATTTTGCACCTCTTTCTGTAATATTATAACATAAATTAAATGTAATGTGAATACTTTAAATTCTTCTGATTTTAATTTATTTTAGTATAGTAAAATTGTTGATTTTTTCAATATAAATGATATTATAAATATATAGTATAAGATGAGGTGTTTGTATGAATAGAAAAGTATGTGTATCATATAGTTTAGGAAAAGATAGTACTCTGGCATTATATCGTACTATCAAATCACAAAAAGAGGTTGTAGCGTTAATAATTAGTGTTGATGAAAGAAATTTGCGAAGTTGGTTTCATGGAGTTGATAAAACTTTAATTGAAACTGTTTCATGTTCGCTTAATATTCCTGTTGTTTTAGCCAAAGGAGATGGTAAAAATTATCGCGAAGTATTTATTGAAGCTCTAGTTAAAGCAAAAAAAATGGGTGCAGTAGAGTGTGTGTTTGGAGATATCGATATTGAAGATCATTACAAATGGTGTAACGATGTTTGTAATGATGTTGGAATAAAAAGTTATTTTCCATTATGGAATGAAAGTAGGAAAGCAATTGTAAAGGAATTTATCGATGCGGGATTTATGGCAGTTGTTAAAACTGTTTCCAAAAGTTTTGATTTAGACAAAGGATATTTAGGTAGAGTTTTAGATGATAAATTTATTAAAGATTTAGAAACAATCGGAGTAGATGTATGTGGAGAAAATGGGGAATACCATACTTTTGTATATGATGGTCCTATTTTTTCATCACCTATTCCAATTAAATCAACAGGAATTTATGAATCAGAGTTTGGTTATACTACGATTTTGGAACTAGATAATGAATAGTTTAGCAATTTTAGGGTGTGCCTCTTCAGTTGGGAAATCCACTATAGTTATTGCATTATGTAGATATTACTCAAATAAAAATGTTATACCATTTAAAGCACTTAATTTGTCAAGTGAAGGTTTTAATTACAATGAGTATTTTATTGGTTATGCTCAATACATTCAATCTCTGGCTGCAAAGAAAAATTATAATGTTAAGTCAAATCCAATTTTAAAACGTTATTGTACTGATGGAATGAAGACATATGTAAATGGATTTTTATGTAATGAGTTGAATGTAGATTATGCAAAAAATGTTATTGACGGTGCTTATACAGAAATTGCCAATAAATCAGAGTTAGTTATTGTTGAGGGTAGTGGGAGTATTGGAGAATTGAATTTAAAAAATTGTGATGTTGCAAATATCGCATTTGCTCTAAAAAATCGTATTCCTGTAATAATTGTTGCAGATATTTCTAAAGGTGGAGTATTTGGAACATTGTATGGGCATTTACAACTACTAAATGATAGTGAAAGAAGCTTAATAAAAGGGATTATAATTAATAAGTTTAGTGGTGATAGTAAACATTTTTCTAAAGGAGTAAAAATTTTAGAAGAGTTGTGTGAGACTAAAGTATTAGGTGTTATACCAAGGATTGATTTTGAGTTGCCAGAAGAAGACACCATAAATAATTCTGTTAAATATGATAGTGGAGAAATAGAAAAAAATATTGAAATATTGACAAAAAATGTTATATCAAATTTAGATATAGAGTATTTAAGCAAAATTATATTAGAAGGATGTGATTAGCTTGAAATTGATTAGTTGGAACGTAAATGGAATACGTGCTGGTTTAAAGAAAGGATTTGAGGATAAGTTTAATGAATTTAATGCTGATTTGTTTTGTATACAAGAAACAAAGATGCAAGAAAATCAAATTGAAATAGAATTTGATGGATACAATAGTTATTGGGATAGTGCTGTTAAAAAGGGTTATTCTGGAACTTGCGTGTTTTCAAAAATTGAACCATTATCAATTAGAAAAGGCCTTGGAATAGAAAAGCACGATCAAGAAGGAAGAGTAGTTACACTTGAGTTTGAAAAATTCTTTTTAGTAAATGTGTATACTCCAAATGTAAAAAGAGAACTAACTAGATTACAATATAGAATGGAATGGGAAGATGATTTTTTAGTATACGTAAATATGTTAAAGAAACAAAAGTCAGTTATTATATGTGGGGACTTAAATGTTGCTCACAAAGACTTAGATGTAAAAAATAACAAAAGTAATCAAGGGAGTGCAGGATTTACTGATGAAGAAAGAGGAAAGTTTAGGAATTTATTAGATAATGGGTACACTGACACTTACAGAATGCTTTATCCTGATGTTGAAAAATTTTCTTGGTTTAGTTATTTTGGGAAAGCAAGAGAAAATAAAGTTGGTTTGAGAATTTACTATTTTATTATAATTGATGATTTAAAAGAATTTTTTACTGATGTA
>JBKEDG010000073.1:0-4865 GCA_047975285.1 Bacilli bacterium
AACAAATGCACCATCTAAAATTTCATTAGGATTTAACAAAGTAGGTAAAAAGTTATTCATATCCCAACCATATAGTAATGCATTATATCCTGCTTCTTCTAGTTGCGATTGAGATTGTGTTACTAACACAATATTTGGTAAACTTGAATTTCTTTTCTCAGGTGGAGTTAATTCAAACGTTTCAACATTATCTGTCTTTAAGTCAGCAGTAATATTACCCAAGTATTCAGCTAATCTTAGCGAAGCAATTCTAATAGCAGTATTCTTTTTTTGCTGTTCATGACGCTCTTCTTCCTCATCTGTTTGGGCAATTATACACACATTTATAAGTTGTGAAAAGTAAGAATATTTAGCACCTTCACCACTCATATCAATTAGACCATCTCCAAAGCTTCCCCAAGTATGTCCAACACCTAGCACACTCATACCCTTCAATGCGTGTACCACTCCTTCACCACATTTTTTAACTTCCCCTGTCACACCTGGAAAATACCCTTCATCTCCAACTCTCATTCGTGGCTCTACAGCATCTTTTACTGGAATGATGCGAGTCTCATCACCAGGTTTTGCAATCTCAAGTTCAACAGATAACAAATGTTCATCAGCATCCATTAGAAATTGAATAGCCTTTTCCTTGTTAAAAGTTAAAGTACCATTTGCAAATGAATCAGCACTTCCAAAAACTACATCTTTAACAATAAAATTTTTAATCTCTAGTTTCATATTTCCTCCTTTTTTTTGCACAGTATGTGCAGTATCTAACCTAATTATAACATAAAAATAAAACAATACAATACAAAATGTGAAGAATTTAACAACTATTTTTTGATTTTTACTTTATATTATTTGTTTTCTAAATAGCACGCATAAACTTTTATTATTTCATAAATATCTTTTTCATCCATATAATCAATAAATTCTTCTTTTTCAGTATCTAAATACCTTGAAACCAACCCAATTATTACTTCTAATATAACACACGACATACGATATGGATTTACAACATTGTGAATTGACCCGTCCGCAACACCTTTATATAAAGCTCCTTGTGTAAAGTCACATTTCCTATAAAAATCGTTCTTTTTTTTCAATATCTCTTTATCATCTATTTTTAAAGCATCAAATTTTGTAATGTATTTTATTTTTTTAGGATTATTTAAAAAAGTCTTAATCATATTTTCCATTGCTTGTAAAACTTCTTTATATCCGTTTGTTTTTTTATTTTTTTTATTTAAAGTATGAGCTTCAAGTAAAAGTTCATCAACAATTATTTTATAAACATCAAACATTAATTCATGCTTATCTTTAAATAATCTATATATTTTTCTTCTAGAAATATTTAGATCATTTGATATCATTACTAAGGAGATACTTTCAAGATCTTCATTAACAGCATATGCATACGCTCTTAAAATAACTTCTTCTTTCATTTAAATTCACCTCTATTAAAAAAAGGCACAAAGCCTTGAATATATAATGGCGGAAGCATGTGGGAATCGAACCCACCCACGACAATCTAATGCCGCAATCTGGTTTTGAAGACCAGTAGGCACACCAGTTACCTATCTGCTTCCAATTTCAATATGTATTATACCATATAATATTATAAATAGATAGTAAAAAAAACTATTTTTTATAAAAATAATTCTAAATCAAATAATGTAATTGACTAAAAAAGAAGTGTAAAAATGATATATAGTAAAGAACATTTATAT
This sequence comes from Bacilli bacterium, assembly GCA_047975285.1. GTDB lineage: Bacteria > Bacillota_I > Bacilli_A > JBKEDG01 > JBKEDG01 > JBKEDG01. The sequence goes on from JBKEDG010000073.1 coordinate 1,716, forward strand.
ATTTTTTAAAATAATGAAATTAAGACATATAGTGTACATAGTAGTAATGATAATTTCTTAGTTGAACCATGAACATTAATCAGCGATTGCAATATACAACCTACATTTATACAAAATATTTAGCACAATATACAGACTTACAAATATAAACGTCACATATAGAATATTGCTATGACAATGCTCCAATGGAAAGCACTTTTAATCTTATAAATATGGCCTAGATATACTTTTCAAATCACAAACTGAAGAATAATTAAACTAAAATATTAGATAATACATAAATTACTATAATAATAATAACAAACAAATATAATTAAAAATGACCCCCTATGTAATATAGGACTCAATATATTAAATATTCCATTTTATTAACTGTCTACTTCATGTGAATTATATCGCTACGGTCTTTTAGCTTTACCACTTAACTTACAGAAATTTATTTTATATACTTTTGTTATTTTAAGCGATCTTTTTATTGCATATTCAAATTTATCCATATGATTATGCAGATATTTATCACATAAAGCCCGCAATGCTCCAATTTTTTCAATATCTTCCACAACTTCACTAACATTTCCAAATATAATAGCACTCTCATAATATGTTGAAAAATTTAATGTATCTTTTTCTAATACGGGATTCGTTTCTCCTACAACAACAAAAGAAACCATAGGATTATGTTTTATATTATCAATTTTATGCCCCTGACTTGCACAATGAAAGTAGACTGAACCATTATATAAAACATATGATAATGGTACACCATAGGGTTCCAAATCACTACCAACACAAGCCATAACACCATATTGACCTTTACTGATAATATTTAGTGTTTCTTCAGTACTTAACTCTCGATTAACTCTTTTCATTTCGTAATTCATTATAAATTTCCTCCTCATTAATTGCACTTCTTTTATAAATAATTATTCCAAGTATTGTAATAAAAAGCGTTCCAATCACTAGCATTCCATGATAAACAAGTGAAAAGTCTCCATTGTAGAAAAGCAAAAAAATGCTTATACTTATAAAAAATAGTCCTAATGTGCTAAATATATAAATACCAACTTTTCCAAAAGGAATAATATAGTTAGTTCCCATTTTTTTTATAGAATCAAGTTTGATCAATGATAAAAACATCCAAACATATGGTAGCAAAAAAATTACAAAACTAAATGCTAAAATTGTCCAAAATACTTCGCTTGCATTCTCATTTAACATAAAATTTATAATTATCAAAATTGTGGAGATAATTCCCATTATGGTATAGGAAACGTATGGCGTTAAATATTTATCATGCTGTTTTGAAAATATTTTAGATTTAGAAGCATATTCTGTTGCGTCAAAAACTAAGACTGCTCCCATGACCCAAGAAACCATATTAGACGTAATAGAAAATAGTGCAATAATCATTAATAACCTAAAAACAATGTAATCTACATTTCCAAAAATTGTTGTTAACTCTTCAAGCGCATTTACAAATCCCATCAATGGTTCAATATTTTTAGACGGTAATGCAACTAATAATCCAAAAGTACCAATAATATATAGTGAAGCAATAATTACACTTGAGGTTATTGTCATTATAGGAATGGTTTTTTTTGGATTATCAATTTTAGATGCAATAGAACTTATTAATTCAAATCCAAGTAGATTATACACAATTGCAGAAACAAAAGTTAACGAATTAAAATCAAGTTTTGGTATGAAATTAGTTATAGAAAAACTATTATTAGCCCCATTCTTGACCATATATATAATTCCCATAACTCCAAATGTCAACAGTATAAAAACCTTAGATATTGCTGCAGCATTCGAGATAACCACACTCGTTTCAATACCTCGAATACATATAAATATTATTAGCCAACTCATAAAACACGCAATTGATCCAAGAGTAATGAAAGTCAATTCTAAATCAAATGTATAACTAAACCAAGAAGTAAAAGCTATAAAGATTGCTGGCATCCAAAGTGCAACGTTCACCCAATAAAACCAGCCAACAAGTGTAGCATTAAATTTCCCAAACGCTTCCCTAACCCATATGTATATCCCTCCATCTTGTGGAAATCTACATCCAAGCTCCGCAGTTACAAGCCCATAAGGAATCAAAAAAAAGAGAGAGATTAGTAGCCAAATTGTAATACTAGAAACCCCCATCACCGCAGGAATTACAAATGTATCAATAGCCAATATACCACAAATAGTAAATGCACTACTTTTTAAAGTTCCAATTTTCTCACTCTTCATAACATTCTCCTTTTAAAAGCGGTTGTTGTTGAGTTATACAATGAATATTTCCACCACCAAGTAAAATTTCCCTAGCATAAATACCCTCTATTTTCCTTGTTGGAAAAATATCTTTTAAAGTATTTATCGCTTTTATGTCATTTTCATCATTAAAAAGGGGCAAGATTATTGCTCCATTTGCCATGTAAAAATTTGTGTATGAAGCAGCCATTCTATCACCTGCTTTTCTTGGTAAAGTTCCAGTAGTGTTAATAACTCCTGCACTTTCTGACTCATTGATAATTACTGGATTTGGTATGTGCAATTTATAAATTTTGAATTTTCTACCTTTTGCATCCGTGCATAATTTTAAATAATCATACACTTCTTTACTCATTTCATATTGAGGACTAGTTTTATCATCAGTCCATGCTAGACAAATGGTACATACATCACAAAAATGTATGATATTATCTACATGACCATTAGTTTCGTCGCCATAAATTCCATAAGGTAGCCAAATAACTTTACTAGTTCCTAAATACTCATTTAATTTATTTTCTATTTCTTGCTTAGATAATTTAGGGTTTCTTGATTCATGAAGCAAACAAGTTGTAGTGACAATAACCGTTCCCTCTCCATCAGTATGTATTGATCCACCTTCTAAAACAAAATCGCTTAAACTATAATAATCAACATTAGATAATTCACAAACTCTTTTAGCAACTTTGTCATCTAAATCCCAAGAGTCGTATAATCCATCTAGTTTTCCTCCCCATGCATTAAATCTCCAGTCAACTGCCCGTATAGAATTTTTATCGTTAACTAAAAATGTTGGGCCTACATCTCTCATCCAAGCATCATCATTTTCTATTATATTTATTTCAACTTGATCATTTAAAAATTTTTTAGCATTTGCATATT
>JBKEDG010000074.1:0-1684 GCA_047975285.1 Bacilli bacterium
CCTTGAAATTATGGATTCTATTCCTAATAAAAATCTTAAAGTTAACTTAGAAAGCCTCCTACCTATCATCAAAAATTACCTACAAACAGATGTAATCAAGAAATCAAATTATGGTTTAAGTAATATTGATAATATCGATTCAAAAGAGCTCAAAGATATAATAATTACTGGACCACTATTTCGCATTCAAAATGAAGTATCTATAATTCAAGCAAATGAAGAAAATAATTCATTCACATTTGGTTTTGCAACAGATAATGAATCTATCAATTTAAAAAAACTACGTAGCGTAATTCGAACTGCTTGTAACAAACTAATTACTTCTCTACTTGGACACTCAATAAAGTCATTACAACTCTCATTGTATAAAGAAATGGTCCATGAGATTAAAACTACAAAAATCGACTTGAAACACCATCCCAAAATATATAAGTATTTAGTCATACTGTCGTACATAGATTATTTTACTGACTTTGAAGATATCAAACATGCATGCTTTAGGGAGCAAGTTCCAGTTGAAGAATTATTCATTTATTACAAGCTTTACTTCAATATACCTGAGTTCGGTGATAACATAAAGAGTAAAGAAATCAAAGATGGATCTAATCATCACATCATTACTGAGATGAGATGTAATCCCGTAAGAAGATTGTGTAAACCTAATACTTTTTTTGAATGCACTCAAGAACATGAAACATCTAAAAAAATAAAAGACATTCCAACAAAGTTTGGAATTATAATCGATGATCCATCCCTTGACACAGATATTATGATTCAAGTTATTAGAGATTGTGTTTTAAATGTAATTCAACTTCGCACAAACAAAGTTCTTAATACTAATCTAGTGACAGAAATCAAACTTTCTACAGAAGATATTAAAGATACTACTGCAGAACTTGAAAAAACATATACCCCAGCAAGGTATGGTCAAAGACAGTACCGTAAAAGTCTAATGGAAAAGTATAACTGTACTTGTGCACTGTGTAATATGGATCTAGATTTTGTACTCATTGCTTCACACGCAATGCCATGGCGAGATTGTACTTCAACTCACCAACGCTTAAGTCCTAACAATGGTCTCTTGTTATGTGAATATCATGATTCCTTATTTGACAAAGGTTTAGTTACTTTTGATTCAGATTCTAGTTATGAAGTTATTTTTTCTGACTATATGACTCAAACATCAATCGATCATTTCTATAGTCACTATGACAACAAGATTCCAACGTATGTTTCACAAAGTCCAAGACTTAAAAATTATTTGGACTACCATAAACAACACGTATTCAAAGTATAAATATAGAAAAGACAATCAACTTAAATCCGTAAATTTGGGATTATTGTTGATTGTCTTTTTCACTTATTTCTTTTGTAATATAAACTCTATCCAACTATTCACTGGATTATCATTGATACTAACCTTATGATTTAATACTTCATAACCTACTTGATGTAATCTTGTTAAATAATTTTCATTATATAGATAGTATATTTGATTGTTATTCTCAAGAACTCCATCTCCATATTTAAGGCTCACATATATTATTCCTTCATCGTTTAAATTAGCTTTTAAACTTAACAAAACCTGACAGATTTGTTCCTCATTCATATGCACCAATGATGCACATGCCCAAATGCCATCAAATACTCCACTAATACTATTTTCAATATCAATTATCTCTAC
>JBKEDG010000075.1:0-2391 GCA_047975285.1 Bacilli bacterium
AATATTCGTATCAATGCTTCGATCATCTAGATAATCATTTATACCAAACACTTTACTTAGTAGTTCTTCGCGAGTAATTAGCTTATTTGGATGAATAACAAAGTATACGATAAGGTCAAATAATTTTGGACCGGTTTTCAATTTTGTTTTACCATAGAATATTTCGCGTGTTATTAGATTAATATAAAAGTTATGATCTCTAATAATCGTTTCTTGTAAGTTGTTTGATAATCGTCTTGCTTCATCAATTACTTCTGAATAGACGACAGGATGGACTAAATATGAACTTCCACAATACGAAGTCATACCCCAACGATCTTGATAATGATAATCGGCGTCAATTAAGAACAGAACATTAACATTGTCCATGTCATATAGTTTATTAGCAAGATCGACTTTAGGCATATCCCAGTCATTTATTATGTACTCGTGATATTCGGGATTGCTATTAATAACAACTACTGTCTGTCCATCTAACTTTTTAATATAATTTATGGTATTAGGGTCACTATACTCTAATTTTAAATTATGAAATGTGCATTGTCCATCAAACTCAACATCTAGCTCAACATCTAGAAACTCTGCTTCATTATCATTGAAATTCATACCTACTAAATTAAAACTCATATTAACTCCTCTTCAATATAAATTATAATCGAAAAGAGAACGGGTGTGTAGATTTAAGTACTAATATTCACATTTATATACTTATTATCAGTATAATGCTATCAATTTATCTTTTAATATCATTGTATAAATAACCTTGACCACGAATGGTGTCTAAAAGTTCATAGTTTGTTTTCTTCCTTATTTTCTTTATATTAGTATCAATACTACGATCATCTAAGTAGTCATTAATTTTAAATACATTGCTTAATAGCTCGTTTCGAGAAATGACCCTCCCAGGATTGGATACAAAATAGACAATTAATTCAAATAATTTAGGACCAAGCTTCAAAGGGTGATCATGGTATAGTATTTCTCGTTTAACTATATCAATGTAAAAGTTGTTGTCGCTAATTATTGTTGATAAAGTACTTGTCTGAAGTAACCTTTTAGTAGTGTAAAAGACTTCTAATAAATCAAGAGGTCTTAGGATATAAAGTGCATTAGTGTATATTGTCCAAAAAACTCGATCTTCAGTTCCAGTGTCATTTGCTAGTAAGATAACATTAATATTATCGTGTATTTGCAGACTCTTGGCAAAATTTAGGATGATAAGTTCTTCTTGTTGTTCAAAGGATTTTTTACTCTCTGGTTGATAATTAATTACAACAACAATTTTGCCGTTTATGCCGGATATATATGTCTCTAGATTTTCTATTTCAAAAAAGTTATTGTATGAAAAATGCATTTTAGACATAGATGCTAAGTATAAACTCTCTGTTTTTGAAAAGCCTAAAGTAATCATATGAAGTTTCATTGTTCCTCCTCTTTAAGTAATAGAATGTTAACCGGTATAAATAATAGTTTGGGGAAGGAATGACTCACATCATATTTATTTAACAATTGATCAATTACGACAATATAAAACTTTAAAACAACCAAAGTAAACAATCAAGATACTTATGTATTACACAGAACAGTTGATGCGTATAAATAACTATATAAAATGTTTCTAGTGCAGTTAAATTTCTCAAACAGTCATTACCCTTAAACTATCTTTATTTCAATCAATTAAAATATATCATATATAAAATACTCTTAAGTGACCTAAAGTTCACACAAAAAGCGATGCAACTATGAATGTAATCATATGTATATAGAGTAAAGAGCACATGGTTTATTTCAGTGTAAAAGTTGTATTGAAAATAACATTTCTGAAACTCTTTTATTATTTATACCTATGACTGAATAAAAGGAATGGCTTATTGTGAACAAGAAGACACAAAAAAACACTTGAATTAAAATATAATTTAGGTATCGGAGGAAATATGAAGAAAATATTATTAATTTGTTTAGCACTTGTAGTAGTTGGTATAACTGTGGGGGTACTAGTTATATCCAGTAAGAAAATTGACTTAAAGAATTATGTGAAAGTAACTGCATTTGAACCAGAAATGAATGAAAATTTAGAAATTGAAAATCCCAAGTATGATATATCAATTGATATAAATAAGTTACAAGATGATAGTGAAGCGCTTGAAGTATCATTTGGTGATGAGGTACTTGAAAGTTTAAAAGGTTTAGAGTTCAAAGTTAACGGAAAAGTTGAAGAAGATTGTAATTGGACAGATAGTAAATATCGTGTTAAGTTGACAAATAAGAAGTTACTTAAAGGTAGCGGTTTAAAATGGAATGGAACTTATAAGTTTGATATACAGTCGGATATTTATTTAGAAGCATTTAATGACTATACAGCAAAGAAAGAAGTATTACAAACAAAGATTG
>JBKEDG010000076.1:0-2623 GCA_047975285.1 Bacilli bacterium
AATGTCAGACGTAAATGATAATTTAGCTGAAAATCCAGATTTGACATATTATGAAGTGAATGAAATCTTTTATGAATTATTTAACATATTTTATTGGACATATTAAGCTTTTTCTGTAAATGGTAAAATATAAAACTAGTTACTAGAGTGTTCAAGGTATTATTTTAATTATAGCCTAGGTGCATTTAAAAAAGATAGCTTTAATGCATTGGGTACAGGTATTTTAGTTGATATACAATTATAACTTTTGGCGGCTATGGGGCTATCGGTGAATTAGGGGATTTCCCTTTTTTGCCGACAGTTTTTTTGTGCTTAACTTTGAAACTTAGGTTCATAACATGGGTAAATAAGTTAATCGTAAAAAACTATTAATTTTTTAATAATATTATTATGTAATATGACAAAATGGCACTAGCTATTTTTTTTTTGTATACTATAAATAATAGTTGCGGCGCTATTAAATAAAATTTTTGCAATATAAGTTAACTTACCCTTTATGAATAAAATGGCGAAATTATTTTATTTATAAAGTAATCTATGATATCGTAGAAATTTGGTTTTATTTTTTAGATGGTAGTGTTTTAGGCTACTCTAAATTTATTGGAGGTTATTATTATGAATAAAATAAAAAAAATCATTAGTATGCTGATAATATCAGTAATTATCTTTAATAGTAATATAATACACGCAGACGTAGATAGAGATTTTAGTATGGCGAAATATAATAATAGTTTTTCTGGCTACTTTAATGATATTGATGGTGTTCAATTTTATTTGGATGACAATGGATTAGTAGATGATAATTCTATGGAAGATTTACGATTTTATCTTGAGTTGTATCAAAGCCAATTAGGCATATATCGGGGAAATACATTAATTGGTATAGAAGAAAATGAGTTAAATAATTATAAAGTGGTGAATTTTAGGATTGAGAATTCAGCTAATACTATGGCATTGTTAGACAAAAATATAAATTTACAAGGCAAAAGTGTACTTTTTTTTGGGGTATATAATAAAAAATTAAATTTGACTTATTATGTTCAAGTTCCTCTTACTGATATTAACTTAGACTATATTGCGGATAATCTTAATAATACAAATAATGGATATAGTGCGGAAGAAATAGAGAAAAGGGAAATTGCATATATTTCATTAAATTTTGACAATAGAATAAAGCGTTCTACTAAAAATGATTTTGAAACTTTGGATATAAGTTCAGAAAATACATATGATGTATATGAAAAACGTAGTTTAGAGTATGTAGGGGAAGTAATTGATATAGGCGATACTTTAGATGAACTAAAGGAGATTTCCCATGGATCATTTATTGAAGAGAAAAGAATACCAAAGAGCCTGATAAATGGGATTGATGATTCAGTTTTTAAGTCTGGTCGATTCAATACTTGGAAAACAAAGTTTAATGGGTGGTCATTGAAGTCAGGGTACGCAGTATACCCGATGCGATACGCTGGTACTAACAATAGGGTTCACTATGTTATGACTTATTTAATATCTGATAAACAAGATTATGGCACACAACAATTTGATATAAGTTACAAAGTAACAAATAATTGCTGGGTTTTATATAACGTAAATAATAGAACTTTATCCATATTTGATTCTAGAGCTAGAATTGTTACTGATCCGTATGTGTACTATAAGTCAAATACTGCCACGGGTGTTTTCAATAGAAGATACTATACCTACAATTTAAATGGCTATAATAAGTCAAATATATTAAAGGCTATTATTGGATATATACCTTATGCTGGAGCAGTGTCAAATTTGTATGATCAATTAACAAGCACAAGTGCTACAACTACAAATAAGTGGTACCCGTACGGTGATTCGTACAATATTCAAAAAAATGAACGCTATATTGTTAGAGAAGTAAAGGCATATGGAAGAGGCCTGAAAGAAAAATATGATTATATATTGCTAAAATTAGAGGGGGATGGAATTAGGAATATATCATGGGGATTTAATGCTGATTTTTATGATCCGACGTGGTATTAATATATGAAGTATAAAGAAAATTTAAAGATATTAAAGTTTATTATGGTTTGGGTTACTATTTTTATATTAGGTATTTTTTGTTTTAAAAGCTATAGCGATTTTAAAAAAACAAGAGAAATATTTGTCAACCATGTATTTTTTTTAGTAAGAGATATTAATACTGAGTTGGATAAAACTAATTCAGACATTTATTCTATAGGCATAGATTTTAATAAACTAGAAGCTTATTTTAGCGCTAATATATATGCTGAATATGCAGGCAGTGAGTTTGGGTTTATTGCAGAAACTCTATCTGAAACAAATGATGAAGAATATATGAGTTCTTTAAAAAAACAACTGGGTAACATTATATTAAAAATGTCAGACGTAAATGATAATTTAGCTGAAAATCCAGATTTGACATATTATGAAGTGAATGAAATCTTTTATGAATTATTTAACATATTTTATTGGACATATTAAGCTTTTTCTGTAAATGGTAAAATATAAAACTAGTTACTAGAGTGTTCAAGGTATTATTTTAATTATAGCCTAGGTGCATTTAAAAAAGATAGCTTTAATGCATTGGGTACAGGTATTTTAGTTGATATACAATTATAACTTTTGG
>JBKEDG010000077.1:0-2168 GCA_047975285.1 Bacilli bacterium
AGACAAAATTCAAAAATCTGGATTGATGGAACAATTAACTTATGGAGCAGGAATTCTAGGTCTAATGGTGATTGGGGCAATGACCTCGGAGATGGTTGCTGTTAATGTACCAATAACTATAGGTCAAGGTGACACAGCAATGACCATTAGTGATATCTGTGATAGTATAATCCCAGGATTATTACCATTGTTATTTACAGGATTTATATATTATTTAATTGCCAAAAGAGAAATGAAAGCTACAACAATATTAATCCTAATGGCAATCATAGGAATAGTTGGTGCTGGCTTAGGAATACTAGGATAGGTGATTAAATTGAAAATGGAAGATTATATAGAAGAAATACCTGGATGTTTGATAAAAAATATCGATCAATACCCATCTACTAATCTGAATGAAGTGTTAGAAAACATAGCGTTAAAGAATAATCGGGTAATAGTTTTAGCAACCGGTTCATCTTCAAATGCAATCTATGCTATGCAACATTATATGCAAAAAAAACTAAAAATTACAATCGAAGTGATAGAGCCGTTTAACTTTGTACATTATAAGCAACCCATAGATAATAATGCATTATATATTGGCATATCTCAAAGTGGTAAAAGTACATCTACAATTGATGCAATGAAATATATTAATGAGAGTACAAATAATACTGTTATCTTTACATCTGATACAAATAGCCCAATAACAGAGTATTGTAAAAATGTAATAGATATTGGTTGTGGTATAGAAACTGTTGGTTTTGTGACGTTAGGGTTCAGTTCAACATTACTCAGTTTAGCATTATTTACAATTAGACTGAAATATAAGGTAGACGCTGATAAAGAAGCAGAAATATGTGAAATAAAAAAATTAAAGTCGATTATTAACCAAATTAAAGGTGCTACTGAACTAGCAGAGAAATGGTATGAAGTAAATAAAATGGAATTTAAAGATATCAATCAATTGATAGCAATTGGTTATGGCCAGGGTTACGGGATAGCACGAGAAGCTGAAACAAAAATTACTGAGACAGTACGCTGCAGTATGAACAGTTTTGAACTTGAAGAGTATATGCACGGTCCATACTTAAATTTGAATAAAAATACATATTTATTGATGGTTGAAGATACTAGCGATTTATCAATGAGATCAAATGCTCTATCAAATTATATGAAAGATTATACAGAGCATATATATAGTATTAAAACTGGTTATTCAAAAGTTGAAAGAGAAATTTTGTGTGTTGGAGAAGTCGATGATAATTGATTATCTTCGTTATTATTAGTAATACCAGTTCAGGTACTATCATATAAATTAGCAAAAGACAAAGATATCGATTTATCAAAGAGAATATTTGATGACTTTGATACAGTATTAAAAAGTAAAATATAAGGAGAAAAATGTTAAAGTTTAATTTAGAAGAATATAAAGAAAGTACAAAGGTGATTAATGAACACCGTAAAACAGCAGAGCAAGTTGCTAAAATAGTAAACAATGAAGGTTATACAAATATTTTTTTTACTGCTGTTGGTGGTAGTCTAGCACCAATGATGGCTCTTGGTGAAATGGCGAAACAACTAACTGATTTACCGGTTTTTGTTGAACAAGCTGCAGAATTATTAGTGAGACAAAATAAGGCTTTAAATAAAGATTCTATCGTAATTACAATGTCGAAATCAGGAGATACTAAAGAGACTGTAGAGATTGCAAACTGGTGTAAAGAAAATGAAATTAGAGTTATTTGTTTGACGAAAAATGAAGAATCACCACTAGCACAAGCAAGTAAATTTGTTGTACCAATGAAACATTAAAATGGTGTCGAATTTGTATATATGTTACTCCTATGGACATTTTTGAAGTTAGTAAATTTACATGGGGATTTTGATGAGTATGATGAGTTTGCATCACAACTTGAAAACCTTCCAATAGATTTATTAGATGTTAAAGCAGGTTTTGAAAACAAAGCAGACGAGATAGCTAAACGCCATTATGAATCAGAATATATGATTTGGATAGGTGGATCTGAAGTTTGGGGAGAAACATACTTATTTTCTATGTGTATATTAGAAGAAATGCAATGGCTTAAAACTAAATCAGTAACATCCTCTGAATTTTTCCACGGAACATTAGAATTGGTTGAGAAAGATACAAGTGTTATATTGGTAAAAGGTGAAGGTGTGTG
>JBKEDG010000078.1:0-2724 GCA_047975285.1 Bacilli bacterium
GTCAGTTTTAGCCACATATTCATATAACATTTTTGTTTCAATAGTAGTTTGCTTCATTAATTGTCTAATTGCTAATACTAAATAGAAAGGAACTGACGTGTATGTATGAATTATACGTAAATACCAAAGTAAATATTCTAATCCATATAAATCATTATCTATCGCTAAAGTTCGGAAGTAAATTAACAAAACAATTGGCAACACAATACACATTACTGGAGTCACTAGTATATTAGAGAATGTTACTATCAGTTTCTTTCGCTCGACTTTTTTTGAAGCTGCATAATAAATGATGGCTGCAAAGGACAGAATCATAAAAGCAAACGAACCTATTGTATAAACAAGTCTAGCTAATAGAACATCTGGTCTTTTCTTTGACTTATATCCTTCAATATAAGTTACTTTATCAAATTCTTTTACTAGCTTATAAATCACATAGTTTGGAATTGTAATTAATAGTAATCCAAACATTACTAATTCAAATAAATATTTATAATACATTATTCCCCCTATCATCATAAATCATTTTCCAGGCAGAGCTTATTTCTTTGTCATGTTTTCAAAATTCATTTACGCTCCATAAAATAATTTATTTTTCGTTAGCGTCTCCTTGTGGCTAACTTTTCTTATTCCCTATCTGTATTCCAACCAGCTAGGCCGTATTCTCCTCCTGGAATACTTTCTTCATTTTCATCCTTGGCTAGTTCATTTCTTATCTCTGATAATACTATATTATTATTCAAATCACTATCACTTAAATATGGTGCATCTAGCCATATGATTGTTTCAAGATTACTAGACCAATCTACTTCTGTCTTGCTCGAACCTAAATCCGCTTTAGTAAAATCTCCACCATTTGATACAAATGCATCCGCTACAACTACTGGAATAAAATTAATAAAGTATTCTCCATCTGTAGCTTTGTTAACTCCTAGCATATGCAAATTTGGACATTTGCTATTTTGTAATTAGCTTCAATATACCTATAGCCCAATACGCTTCCTAGCAATACAAACGTGAATAATACATACAACTTAACACTTTTATCCTTCATGAAGCAGTATATTATCAAAATGAAAATAATTGTCATATAGATTATTAATAGTATATTCACAACTTTATGTGGAGTTGCACTATCCCAAATAGATAATACCGTTTTTGATATGTTTGATGCATCTGATCCAGTTATTTCCACATCTTTTACATTTATATTGTTAACAAACGCATCATATGCTATCTCAATATTCTTTAGTTTATTGTAAAGTTCTTCTCTGCCTGTTATCACTTCATTTTCAACCATATTGTATGCTTCAATATTAAGACTTAGAAATTCTCGGTATAAAGTTAATGATACGTCCTATTTAAACATACCTTTATCGTTTACTTCTTTTTCTGATTCTTTCAACTCAGTTATTTGCTCTTCTACATTACCTGTCTCTATCTCACTTACTACATTCTCAAAATCAATTCCATAGTTTTCTATTCTTTCACTATTGTCTTTAAGTTCGTCATCATAAACCATTTTATTAACTTGAGCTAAAACTGTCTCATTTTGATAACCCCCCTCTAGAAACATCTTCTGGCTATCAAAATTCATATTTCTAGTTTCTATAAGATTTACTGTTGATAATGTAAAGCCAATTATAGTAATCATCATTGCGAGTAGAAATAAGCGTATATCACTAACTCTTTTTTTTAACTTAATTTTTTTCACCTATATCCTTTCCTTAACCAACTTCATATTTTAATTTAGTCCTTTATTAATCACCAATTAAAGACCATTTTAGATTCACACTTGGATAAAGCTTAAACTTGATAGGAATTTAGGTTCTTCCATGTTTTGATTTCTCATTTCCATTGCAAATAAATGATCAATCAGCCCGTATACTGTGTCAACTACATCTTGATACAATATTTTTTCTTCTTTTGTATAGTTAGCTATTTCCTCTTTGTGTCTAACACTATATAGATACGGGCTACCACCATAACTAGGAGCATCTATCCCATTGAAGTGTATACCAAAGCCCGTATCATATATATATATATATATATCGTACTTATAATCCGGATACATACTTCTCGCCTTGTCTTCATAAGGAATTTCAATATAAAATTCATTATTTTGAGGCTTATATACATACGAGTTCTGTGTGTGATCCTCTTTATCGATAAAGCCAAGTTCATCTAAATCATCTATAATATTATCTGGATGCCTCATTACATAGCCATACTTTTCTTCTTTGGTAAAATCAGCATAGTTCGTTTTATTTTCAACTGCTTCTACTACTTTTTCTTTACTTTCAGTAAAGTTCGTATTTTCGACCTCTACCAATGCAAATTCTTTTACACTCTGACTAAAGTGATTATAAAATTGATTATAGTCAATTGGATATGTTTTGATTACCAAGATCCCAACATATATAGTTATACTAATGATTACTGCTTGTTTAATCATTATTGTAGCTTTTTTATAATTAATAAGTCTAAAGTACTCACTTAATGACCATGAATCTTTGAATGTTTTTGCTTCATTTATATTTGTTGTTTCTTTTCTTCTAAGTAAAATTATGCTTCGACTATTAAATGCATAGGATAACACTGCATATATGAATACTACTAAGGCTCCTAACGCAAAGTAAATATAAAAGAAGATGTATTGGTCACCCCAGAATGGGGAGGACATTATATGGTATCCTGTCGGAGAAATAGGATATGGTTTATCTA
>JBKEDG010000005.1:0-3605 GCA_047975285.1 Bacilli bacterium
AAGGTAATACAACAGATGAATTTATAGAAGAGTCAAATGACACATTAGTTGATTTCTTAATTGGTAATAGAAAGACATTACCTGTGTATGAAACAAAGCTAGGTGTAGATGTTGTTCCAAGTAGTTTAGATTTAGGAATTGTTGTAAACAACAATAATATTATGCATACTAGATTAAAAGTAGGTATCAGAAAGTTAGAAAAAGAATATGATTATATTCTTATAGATACAAACTGTAATGTATCTGATTTAACATTTATGTCATTAGTGGCATGTGATCAATTAATAGTTCCAATAAAACTTGAAAAGAAAGCGATTAAGGGTTGGGAATATACTTTAGAGCAAGTAGAAGCAGTTGAAGAAAATTACGAAAAAGAAATTGATACAAAGATTTTGTTTACTATGTTTAATAGATTAAAAAAAGAAAAAGAACTAATTGAAGAAATATCTTCAAAACATAAATGTTTTAATCAGATTATAAGAACTCAAAATAAATTTGCAGTTGAAACTTCATATGATAGCACCAAGCAAATTATAGATACAAAGTCGAATTTAGCAGAGGATTATAAAAATCTTGTTAAAGAAATAATTAGTGAAAATAGATAAAGGCTCATTTGAGCCCTCAAGGAGAAGAATGAGTTTACTTAACAAAATAAATGAATCTAATTCAGATAAATTAGTTGATATTGAACTAGAATTAATTAATAATAATGAATTGAATGATATATATAACATAGATAATATTGAAGAACTTGCTGAAAATATTGCAGTTAATGGGCAAATAGATCCAATAATTGTTTACTTAAAATCTGGTGAATATACAATTATATCAGGTCATAGAAGATTCGAGGCATTAAAGAGTATTGATAAAGAATTTGCAAAATGTATATTAGTACCAAAACCAGAAACAATTGAAGAGGAAAAAATCCTACTTGTGGAAGCAAATAGTCAAAGGGTTAAAACTAAAGAAGAATTAAAAAGTGAAATAGTATATAAGAAAGAGTCATATACCAAACTAAAAAATCAAAAACATCCCAAATATGTAAGAGCTAATATTAATAAGTTAATAGCATCGGAAACTGGTGTGTCTTTAGCAACTGTAAAAAGAACTATAGCCGAAGATAAAGATACAATTGAGAAAAAGGATGCAGTGTCTAAACAAGAACAGTTTGAAAAGAAGTTGAATACCCTTAGAAATTATCTTTTAAAAAATGAAGATAGCATTGATATTAGTAAGGAATTATATAATGCTATTATTGATGAATAATGGGAACTAAAATGAATAGAAGTGAAGAGTTAAATCATAAACCAAGAGGTATCGTTAAATGGGCTCCATTTAACTCATTGCCTGAGTTTACTGAAAGGCAAAAAGAACAAAGAGCAAAGATTTATGATCCTGATATTAATGATGAATATGATGAAGATAGAGAATATTACTTTAATGACATAAATAAAGGAGAAGAAAATGAAGATAGAGAATAATAAAAGGTATTTCTTTACAGCTGAAGAACTAAAAAAACTATTAGGTGGAGAAACATATAATGATTGTGCTGATAGACATGATATTGATGTATCGAGTTTAAAACAGTGGATTAGTAGGGGAGTAACAGATAAGGTACTACTTACTAAAACAAACCTAAAATATACTGATTTACTAGAATTAGAAAAAAACTACAACCAAGTATATAAAATTGTATTTTATGAAGGGAAAAATAGGTTAGTCACTTCTGAGTATGTCAACATTCTGTTAGAAAGTGGTAAGTTACGTAATGATGATATTTTAGGAGAGCAAATAGTTTCAGCAAATTTTATAGAACAGTTAGAAAATGCCTTCAATGAATAAAGTATTACTTAATTTAAATAAACCATTTAAAAGGGAGTGTCGCAAAACTACATTTTCCTGGAATAAATAAGAAAACTGAGATTTAAAAAGCTATTAAACATAGGCTTTAATAAATCTCAGTTTCTCTATTTTATGTATTATTGGCAGTTTTGCGACACTCTCTATTTTTAATTTCTTTTATAATATTATGGGATGCTAACACTGAAGTTAGAAAAGAAAGAGTGATGAAAATGAAAAAAAAGATTATTGGTTACACAAGGGTATCAACTCGAGAGCAGGTTGAAGGATTTTCCCTAGCCCATCAGGAGAAACAAATTTATATAAAAGTAGATATGTTGGGATTAACTAAAAGAGGAATAAATATATTTAGTGAAGAAGGTGTTTCGGCTAAAAATTTTAATCGACCTAAGATAAAGGAGGCTATTGAACAAATAAAAAATGGTGAAGTAGAGATGATAATTATATATAAGTTTGATCGTTTGACTAGGAGTATGGTTGATTTAGTAAATTTCATTGAATTGTGTGATAAAAACAATGTAAGTTTGATAAGTGTTCATGAGAATTTAGATATGTCGACTCCAATTGGGAGAATGCAGGCAAATATGATAGGAGCACTAGCTCAGTTTGAAAGAGAACAAATAAGTATTAGAACAATTGATGGACTACAAGAAAAAGCAAGCCAAGGTCAATATCCACTTGGTAATAAAGTACCATATGGTTATAGAAAAGATGGAGAACATAAATTATACATTGTTGAAGATGAAGTACAAATAATAAAAAAATTAATGAAATATTATGCATATGATAATCTATCGGAATATGTCGCAAGTGAAATAATAAACGAAAAGCATAATAAGTATTTTTCTCCCAAAAATATTAAATCGTATTTAAGTAAAGATTTATTCAAAGGTTTTGTAGTAGTTGGGGGGAAAGAATTCCATATTGTGGAACCAATATTCTCAGCAGAAGATATTAAAACTTTAGAACGCAGAAGAGAACTACATATTTATACTAAGCAACGATACAAATTTTTTAATAAAATATATATAAATGATGAACTTGCATACCATGAAACTACAAAAAAGAAAAACAAACGAACAGGTGATGTGAAATCTTATCCATACTACAGCATTAAGGGAGTAGGAAGAATTGGAGAGGCTAGTTTAACTAAGCTGGTATTAAAGGAAGTATCACATAAAGAGATTGGTGAAAAGACAAGTGTTGATGATGTAATCAATAAACTTGCAAAATCCCTATGTGAGGGAACAATAACAAAAAAGCAGTTTGATGATTTATATGAAAAAGAAGAAAAGAGACTTAAAAAGTTTACTAGTAAGTTAGAAAGAATTGACTTAACTTTTGAAAATAAAGAACTGATTGACTGGGAAGTGAAAGTTTATTAATAAATAATTTGACATTGATAGAAATTCAAGATATACTATTTATAGTTTTATTAGGAACGTCAATTTTAAAAAAACTACACCTAAACATCCAGTTTAGGTTTTTTTTATGCTTTTTGTAAAGTAGGGGTTGATTTGTTTAAAAAATTGTGTTAATATATATGTATAGGAAAGGTGTGCAAAACATCTTTTATTGAAATTTTTGGTTCCAATAACTTGAACCAAGTGGTGCCAAATTATAGAAATAGTTTAATTAATGTCAAGCATTAGTTAAACTATTTTTTTATGTTCAATAGAAGTATTGCACTTTAATTTACAATTTAGATAATATAATATATAATCTAGCGCTAATTTAATTTATGA
>JBKEDG010000079.1:0-1981 GCA_047975285.1 Bacilli bacterium
CTAAATAATCAGACATATGCTCTTCATAACCTAATCCAAAATATTTAATATCTAATTGAATATCTTCAGATAATAACTTTTTTTGTAAAGCCCTTAGAAAACTTTTTTCATAATTATGCAGTATACATATATGATTCCAATACATTATAACTTTCATATATTTATCTCTCCTAAATAATATTTTATAAATACTTACGCCTATTAAGTTTACCAAAGTTTACTTTTTAAATCTGTCCCATTTGAAACATTGTATGTATAATATTTATTTAATTGACTTTATAAAGTAATTAATGTAAACTATGCGAAGTTAGTTATAGTTAACTAAAAGGAGTGATATATGCATAAAGATTTAGAAAAAATTTTTAACCAATCCCCTCTTCTATCAACAATAGATATAAAGAAAATAAATACTACTAAATACAACTTTAAAAATAATCAAATTATTGATTCTAACTTTTTTTCATCATCAATAGGTGTAATTTCAAAAGGCAGCGTGGCTGTGTACTCTATATCCATTGATGGTAATGAAGTTTTATTAAATATTCTAAACCAAGGAGATTACTTTGGTATAAGTGATATTTACAACAACGAATCAATTAAAACATCACTTAATTGCATTAGTCCTGTAGAAATCATATTTATTAGTAAAATATTTATTTTAAATGAATTAAGTATAAATGAAAAATTTAATACCCAATATATTAAGGTATTAAATAATAAAATTCAATTTTTACTAAATAGAGTTGAACTACTAACTATGCAAACTAGCAAAAACAAATTAATTGCTTACTTATTATCTAATTGCATTAATAATAAATATTTAATTTTAGATATTTCTAAAGAGGATCTAGCACGACATTTAGGTATTAGTCGTTCAGCACTTTTTAGAGAATTAACAAATTTACAGAAAAAATCCCTTATAGAAATAAAAGACAAAAAAATTACAATTTTAGATATTATTAATTTGAAAAAAAGTATATAATATTCTACATTAGTCAAAATTATAAGAAAATATATTTTACCTAGAAAGGAATTAACATGAAAAAACTAATTAAAAAAATAACATTAACTTCTTTATTATTATCCATTTTTGTGGGCTGTTCTGCTACTGCTACAGAAGATAATTCTGTAGCAATTACTGAACCTACTGAAGAAATTGCTACAGTTGAACCTAGCCAGGAACCAACTAATGAACCTAGTATTGAACCTATAAATGTACGTACAATGGCTTTAAAAGGTCCTACAGCTATGGGTCTTGTAGAATTTATGAATAATGCCCCTAACTATACAGACAATAACTATGAATTTACAATAACTGCAGCTGTAGATGAAGTAACTTCTAGTATTGTTAAGGGAAATACAGATTTGGCGGCAGTACCTGCAAATGTAGCAAGTGTCCTTTATAATAATACAGATGGTGCTGTAGAAGTATTAGGTATTAATACATTAGGCGTTCTATATATTGTTGAAAGCGGAGATACTATTAGCTCTATAGAAGATTTGAGAGGCAAAACAATTTATGCGCCTGGTAAGGGAGCTACACCAGAATATGCTCTTACATATTTATTAAATGAAAACGGTATGGAAATAGGAACAGATGTATTTGTTGAGTGGAAGAGTGAACCAGCTGAGTGTTTAGCAGTTTTAAGTAGTACCCAAAATGCTATTGCTATGTTACCACAACCATTTGTTACAACTGCAACAATGAAAAATGAGAATATTCAAGTAAGATTAGACTTAACAAATGAATGGAATTTGCTTCAAGAAGGAAAAGAAAATCCATCATCACTAGTTACAGGAGTTATAATAGGAAGAAAAGACTTTATAGAAGAAAATCCAGAAGTAATTAATAATTATATGGATTATTATGCTAAGTCTGTAGATTATGTAAATAGTAATGTAGAAGAAGCAGCAGAACTTGTTGGAACATATGATATTGTACCTGCACAAGTTGCAGCCAAAGCCATACCAAATTGTAATA
>JBKEDG010000080.1:0-19830 GCA_047975285.1 Bacilli bacterium
AAGTTGATTAAATCAACTGTTTTTTATTGTCTAAAATATGGAGGAAAAAATGGAAAAGAAAACAATTGTTATTGGAGTAATTGGTGCTGATGTTCATGCAGTGGGAAATCAAATTATTCAATATGTACTGGAAAGTAAAGGATTTAATATTGTAAATATAGGGGTTTTGAGTAGTCAAGAGGACTTTATTAATGCAGCAATAGAAAGTGCTGCCGATTTAATACTTGTCTCATCACTTTATGGTCATGGAGAAATGGACTGTCGTGGTCTTAGAGAAAAATGTGATGAAGCTGGTCTTGAAAAAACATTATTATATGTAGGTGGAAATATTGTTGTAGGTAAGCAAGATTTTACAGTAGTAGAGAAGAAATTTAAAGCGATGGGATATCATAGAGTCTTTGCACCAGGAACGCATATTGAAAAAGTTGTACCAATAATTATTGAGGACTTGGGTATTAAACAGTGAAATATTTACTTGTAGATTTCGGGTCTACATATACTAAACTTACGGCAATAGATTCTGATAAGTTATGTATTGTTGGAACTTCAAAAGCAATTACCACAATAACTACTAATATTTTAGATGGTTATGATAGTGCACTTGCTATTTTAGAAAATAATATTGGTAAAGTTGAATATGATAAGATTTTAGCTTGTAGTAGTGCAGCAGGAGGGCTAAAAATGGCGGCTCTTGGTTTAGTTCCTGAACTTACAGTTGAAGCAGCTAAAAGAGCATGTCTTGGAGCTGGTGCAAAAGTTTCTAAAGTAGTTATAAGTAAATTAAATAATAGAGAAATTAAAAGTATTATTGATGAAAAAATTGATATAATATTGTTGGCTGGTGGAACAGATGGTGGTAATAGTGAATGTATTTTATACAATGCTAAGAAAATATCAGGTGCAAATTTAAATATTCCGATAATTGTTGCAGGAAATAAAGATTGTAGCGATGAAATAGAAGAAATTTTTTCAAAAGCTGATATAAGATATGAAATTGTTGACAATGTTATGCCAAAAGTAAATGAATTAGATATAGATGGTGCTAAAGAAGAAATAAGAAAAGTATTTTTGGATACGATTATTGAAGCTAAGGGTATTAAAAAAGCACAAGAGAAAGTTGGGTCAGTTATTATGCCAACTCCTGAAGCAGTACTTAAAGCTGCGAAGTTACTCTCAGATGGATTTGAAGAAGAAATAGGAGTAGGTGATTTAGTTGTTGTAGATATTGGTGGTGCTACTACTGATATTCATTCCATTGGACATGGGATGCCAACTAGAGCTGATGTTACTTTAAAAGGACTAGATGAGCCTTATTCAAAAAGAACTGTTGAAGGTGACTTAGGTATGAGATATTCAATTATGAGCATAATTGATGGGTATGGTGAATATCGATTAAATC
This sequence comes from Bacilli bacterium, assembly GCA_047975285.1. Classification (GTDB taxonomy): domain Bacteria; phylum Bacillota_I; class Bacilli_A; order JBKEDG01; family JBKEDG01; genus JBKEDG01. The sequence goes on from JBKEDG010000080.1 coordinate 1,400, forward strand.
AATTAGTTGACAAAAAGTATGACATGAAAGCTGAATGTCAAAAAAGATACAACGATATAACAATCGTACCAAAAAGTGAATCTGATTATGAAATAGAGAATGCACTTGCGTATGCATGTAGTGATATTAGTATGTCAAGACATGTAGGGATTTTGGAAAGTTTTTATACACAGTTTGGTCAAATGAATTACCAAACTGGTAAGGATTTATCAAATGTTAAATGTATTATAGGAACAGGTGGAGTTATTATAAATAGTAATGACTATGAGTATATTCTATCTGGTGTTTGCAGAAACGATTCAAGTGCAAATGAACTTAGACCTAATAAACCAAAGTTAAGGATTGACAATCATTATATTTTATCAGCTATGGGAGTTTTGAGTGAATATGATGAAATGACAGCAATTAAAATAATGAAGAAATATATCATGGAGGATAATGTAGATGAGTAGACTAAGAAATAAGAAAATTCCAATGAAAGAGTTTCTTGAAATAAGAGAAGATGTATTAAAGCAGTGGCATACTGGTGGTAGCCCACTTCTTAATTTAGAAAATTCAATTGAAAGGCTAAAAAATTTACCTGATCACAAGAATTTTGCAAAAAAATTAAAATTTGCTGCAAGAAGCGGAAGAACACTTGTTCAACCACGTGCAGGGGTTGCATTAATGTCGGAACATATTGAGTTATTAAAGTATTTAGAAGAGAATGGTGGAGCAGATTTACTTCCATCAACGATTGATTCTTATACTAGACAAAATCGTTATGAAGAGGCAGAAGCGGGAATTAGAGAAAGTAGAGAAGCAGGACGAAGTTTATTAAATGGATTTCCTGTTGTAAATCATGGTGTTGACGGTTGTATGTCAGTTTTAGAAAGTGTAAATTCACCTTTACAAGCTAGACATGGTACTCCAGATGCACGATTACTTTCCGAAATTATCCATGCTGCTGGATGGACATCTAATGAAGGTGGTGGAATTTCATATAATATTCCATACGCAAAAAATATTAGTTTAGAGGATAGTATTACATATTGGCAATATTGTGATCGTTTGGTCGGTATTTATGAAGAAAATGGTGTTGAAATAAATCGTGAGCCGTTTGGGCCATTAACTGGAACGCTATGTCCTCCTTTTATTTCAAACTCAGTTGCGATTATTGAAGCACTACTTGCTGCTGAACAAGGAGTTAAAAATATTACTGTAGGTTATGGACAAGGTGGAAATATTCGTCAAGATATTGCTGCACTGTCTGCACTAAAGGAGCAATGTATTAAATATCTTAAGAAATTTGGTTATGAAGATGTGTTTGTTACTAGTGTATTCCATCAATGGATGGGTGGCTTTCCAGCAGATGAATCAAGTTCTTTAGGTCTTATTTCAATGGCTTCAACAGTAGCAAGTCTAGGTAAAGCTGATAAAATGATTACCAAGACACCGCATGAATCAATAGGTATTCCTACAAAGGAAGCAAATGCAGAAGGGTTACGTGCTTCTAAAATTGTTACTCAATTACTTCAAGATCAAAGATATGCAGATGGTCCAGATATTGAATTTGAAAAAAATTTAATTATGAAAGAAGTTGATTGTGTAATTAATGCAGTGTTAGAAGCTGGTAAAAACGATCTTGCTGTTGGAACAGTTGAGGCATTTAAACAAGGAATTCTGGACATTCCATTTGCACCATCAAAATTAAATGCGGGTAAAGTATTGCCTGCTCGTGATAATGATGGGAAAATTAGATTGTTAGCATTTGGTAATGTACCATTGAGTGAAGATTTAAAAAAATATCATCATGATCGTTTACAATTACGTGCTGACTTTGAGGATAGAGAAATTGATTTTCAAATGACAGTAGATGATATTTATGCAGTAAGTAACGGTATTTTAATTGGGAGAAGAGGTTAATAATATGAAAATAATTGATGTTATATGTTCAAAGTCTTATACAGGGTTTTACTTTGATGATCAAAAAGCAATAAAAGCAGGAGCTAAAACTGACGGATTTATTTATACAGGTGAAGCTAAAACAGATGGGTTTAAGACTGTTAGACAAAAGGGTGAAGCAATAAGCATAATGTTTATTCTTGAAGATGGCACTGTTGGTCATGGAGATTGTGCAGCTGTTCAGTATAGTGGAGCTGGTGGACGTGATCAGCTATTTAGTGCTGATGTATTTATTCCATTTATTAATGACCGTTTAAAGCCTTTATTAATTGGTGAAGATGTAAAAAATTTTAAAAGCTTGGCAGAAAAATATGATTCAATTAAAATTGACGGGAAGAGATTACATACTGCAATAAGATATGGTGTTACTCAAGCTATTCTTGATTCATGTGCTAAGGTACAAAAAAAGACTATGGCAGAAGTTGTAAGAGATGAGTATAATGTTAATATTAGTGAATATAAGTCAATTGATGTCTTTACTCAGTCTGGAGATGACCGCTATAATAATGTTGATAAAATGATTATTAAACAAGCAGATGTTTTACCCCATGCACTTATAAATAACGTTGAAACAAAGTTAGGTAAAAATGGGGAGATTCTTGCTGACTATGTTGAGTGGTTAAGAGATAGAATTATTAAATTACGTACTAGTGAAAATTATAATCCTATTTTTCATATTGATGTTTACGGTACAATGGGTATTGCTTTTGATTATGATACAGAAAAAATGGCAGATTATTGTAAAAAATTATCTGAACTTGCAAACCCATTTAAATTAAGAATTGAAGGTCCTATGGATGTTGGTGAGCGTCAAGGGCAAATTGAAGCACTTGCAAAATTAACAAATTTAATCGATGAGCGAGGAATTAATTGTGAAATTGTTGCGGATGAGTGGTGTAATACTTTTGATGATATAGTAGATTTTGCAAAGGCTAATGCAGGTCATATGCTACAAATAAAAACTCCTGACTTAGGAGGGATAAATAATTGTATTGAGGCAATATTATACTGTAAGAATAACAATGTAGGCGCATATAGTGGAGGAACTTGTAATGAGACAAATAAATCTGCTGAAGTTACTACCAATATTGCTATTGCATGTAATGCAGATCAATGTCTTGCTAAACCAGGTATGGGTGTAGACGAAGGATTTATGATTGTAAAAAATGAAATGAATAGAGTAATAACACTAGCAAATTACAAAAAGGCTTAATTGTCTTTTTTCTATATGAAAGGAATGATTAGATGTTAGCTATGGCAGGAAGTATTGAATCATGTGATTGTTTAATTACATTGCATAAGTCCAATAAAATTGAAATTAATTTAAATAGTGATGTAATTATACAGTACGGAGATTTAATAAACAATCTAGTAATTAATATTTTAAAGGAATATAATATAAAAAAGTTGAGAGTAGATATTGATGACAAGGGAGCACTAGATTATACAATTAAAGCAAGATTAGAAACAGCACTAAAAAGGGGAGAATTAATATGAAAAGTTTATTATTCGTACCTGGTAATAATCCTTCAATGCTTCAAAATTGTTTTGTTTTTGAAAGTGATAAAGTTATAATTGACCTAGAGGATGCTGTTAGTATTGATGCTAAAGACCTAGCAAGAGATTTAGTTAAGCAATATTTGAGAATATGTAAAAATTTGGATAACATTATTGTAAGAATAAATGGTTTAGATACAGATTTTTATGAAAAAGATATGAGTATGCTTAAAGAATTTGATATTTATGCTGTAATGATACCTAAAATTAGTATTGAAGTAATGGATGAGTTTAATAAACACTACTCTATGAATGTTATTCCAATTGTTGAGAGTTGTCTTGCTGTAACTCAAATACCTAAACTTGTAAAATATTCAAATATTTTAGCAATTTTACTTGGGGGAGAAGACTTATCTAGTGATTTAGAGGTTTCAAGGACTAGTGATTCAATTGAGATTTTATACCCTAGACAGCAGCTTGCATATTATTGTAAAGCACATAATAAGGTTGCTATTGATACACCAACGACTAATACTATTGATTTAAATATAGTTGAAACTGATGCAAAGTTTGCTAAAAAAATCTGACTAAAGGCTAAAGCTTGTATTCATCCTAATCAAGTTATAATTGTAAACGAAGTATTTAAGGTAAGTGAAGATGAGTTTATGTGGGCAAAACGTGTTATTTCTGCAGTAGAGGAAAATAGTGGTAGAGGTGCATTTAGTCTTGATGGTAAAATGATTGATGAACCTATTATAAAAAGAGCGAAAAGATATATTGCTAGCTATAATAGTGAAGGAGAAATAAATGGATAAATTCAAAGGTGTAGAAGATTATAAAAACCATAAGCGAATTTTGGTAAATGAAGTGATTAATTTAAACAAACCAAAAATTTTCAATCAATTAAGTGATTTATTTTCAGTTTTAAATATTGAAGATGATATAACTATCTCCTATCATCATCATCTACGTAATGGAGATTTGTGTGTAAATAAAATATTTGATTACATTAGTGATAATTATACCACTACAATAAATATAGCAGCAAGTTCAGTTTTTCCATCACATGATTCTATTGTAAAGTTAATAGAACAAAATCGTGTTAATAATATATATACAAATTATATAAATGGACCAGTTGCTAAGTGCGTTAGTAAGGGGAAGTTAAATAACCTTTTATATTTACATACACATGGAGGAAGAAGCCGTGCAATAGAATCAGGAGAAATTCCAATAGATATTGCCTTTATTGCTGTAAGTGAATGTGATAAACTTGGAAATGCTAATGGAATTAACGGAAAAAGCGCTTGTGGTGCAATTGGTTATGCAATTAGTGATATTATGTATGCTAAAACTAAAGTGTTGATAACTGATAATTTAGTGGAAGCATGTGATTATAATATTATAGATAGTAAGTATATCGATTATATTTTAGTTGTTGATTCAATAGGTGATCCTAATGGAATAGTTAGTGGGACAACACAAGTTACAAAAAATCCGATTGGGTTAAAAATTGCAAGAGATTGTGCTAACCTTATAAGTGATTTGAGTATGATAAAAAACGGGTTTAGTTTTCAGACTGGAGCTGGTGGAACTAGTCTTGCTGTTGCAAGTTTTATTAAAGATAAAATGAAAAACAATGATATCAAAGGTTCTTTTGCAAGTGGAGGAATTACAGGATATTTTACTTCAATGCTTGAAGAAGGGCTATTTGAAAAATTATGGGATGTTCAGTGTTTTGACTTAGCTGCCATAAAATCCTTATCAAATAATGAAAATCATCGTGAAATGAGTGCAAGCAAATATGGGAATCCTTTTGATGATTGTGTTGTAAATGATTTAGACGTTGTTATACTTGGTGCTACAGAGGTTGACTTAAATTATAATGTTAATGTTATAACTGATTCTAATAATGTTTTAATGGGTGGGAGCGGTGGTCATAGTGACACTGCTTATGGATCTAAGCTTACAATCATAACAACTCCACTGATTAAAGGAAGAAATCCCGTAATAAAAGATGTTGTAAATACTATAACTACTCCTGGTGAAAGTATTGATGCAATCGTTACTGAGAGAGGTATTGCTATTAATCCTTTGAGAAAAGACTTGTTAAATAAGTTGAAAAAAACTAATTTGAAAATTTTGACAATAGAAGAGTTGCAACAAGTAGCGTTTGAGATGTGCGGAGTTCCTAGTTTAGTCAAAAAATCAGATAAGCTAATTGGACATGTAATATATCGTGATGGTACAGTTATTGATTCAATTTGGAAAACAAAAGAATAAATGTAATATTATTTAAGTGGATAATTATCCACTTTTTTGTGACATAACATGAAAATTATGATATTATTAATTTGTAACATGGAGGTGGTTTTAATGATTAAAATCAATTTAAATAATGAATTCTTTTTATATGAATCAATTTCAAATAAGTATGTAATTTTTGTTCATGGAATGGTTGAAACAATGGAAGGATATTATAAAATAAAGGATTTTTTAGTTGAAAATGGTATAAATGTTATTTTGTATAATAATAAAGGTCACGGTGAAAATGCAAGAAAGCTTGGTCATCTAGATAAGTATGATGGTTATAAGATGGTTCAAGATGTAATTGAAATAAATAAGTACATTAAATTTACATATAATTCAGAGAATGTAATAATTGTTGGGCATAGTATGGGGACTGCACTTGTTAGGGGAGCAATGAAAAGTGTTAAATTTGATAAAGTCGTTTTAAATGGGAGTCCGTCTAGTATCAGCGCTTTTACGTCTAACTTTTTATTTTTTATTTACTTATTTATTAATAATAAAAAAGAGAGCAAACTATTTAATAAACTTGTTTTTAGTAAATATAATAGTAGTGTAAAAGACCCAGCTACACCTAATGACTGGGTTTGTTCTAATACTGATTATATTGCTAAATATAATCAAAATAAATATTGTGGAATTATAGGGACAGGTGGATTTTATCAAGAAATTATAAGAATTATGGCAATTGCTAAAGAGAAAAGTTTAAATTCTACAAAAGTTTTAATAACAAGTGGAAAAGAAGATCCTGTAACTAAAATGGGTATAAACTGTAATCAATTGTATAAACGTCTTATTAAACAAGGGTGCGAGTGTGAAATTAAAACATATGATAAAATGAGACATTTTATCTATGATGAAATTAATTGTAATGAATGTTATAATGATTTATTGAAGTTTATAAGTGGGGGATAATAGATGAAATTAACAGTAAGTAATTTTAGAAATATTGATAATTGTTGTTTTAATATAATTGATAATAGACTTATTTTGGTAGGTAAAAATGGTGTTGGTAAATCAAATGTATTAAGTGCAATTTATAAAGGAAAGTATACGTTTTCAAAAGCAAGAGAGTATGAGGACGTTTTATATATTGACCCTGAATTATCAATTGATGATGACGAAGTATTTGAAAAAGATTCAATATTTATTCAACTGATTAGTATTATTTACAATACAGATGATGATCAAACGAGGTATAAATATCTACTTGAAGAGATAAATGATTTGTTACAGCCACATAACTACTCAGCAAATATTGAAATAAATAAATTAGAAGATAATTATAAAAGTGTATTCTATAAATACTGTAATAAACTTGCATCAGGACTTAAAAGAGACTTACTGTATAAATTTTTATATAAAATTGCAACATCCAATAATGATAAGAAAATAATAATTCTAATTGATTCTCCCGAAGTTTATGCTCATCCGTCAATGATTAGATCAATGTGTAATGAACTTAAGTTTTTAGCAGAAAAAGGACATCTAGTAATTGTTTCAACTCATAATGCGAAAGTTGTAGAAACTTTATCAACAGATATTAGACAGATTTCAAAATTAACGTTATCTGATTACAAATTAAAATCTTATCAAATTGACATAGATAATTATACTAGTAAACTAAGAAAGTTTTATGATTCAAAAAATATTTTTTATTTACCTAATGGACGTGTAAATGAGGCATTAGTACATATTGTTAAGAATAACTTAGAATCATTTTGTAAAAGTTTTCTTAGAGAAAGTGTTTTAAAAATATTATTTACTGATTATGTCCTACTTGGTGAAGGGTCAAGTGAAGAAGTGCTGTTTCATTATATTTTTACAAGAATGGATTATAGGACAATAAAATATTTTTCAGACTATAACATCGATTATGTCACTGGATTTGGTAAATTTTATATGCCATTTTATTTTATTCTTGCAAATCTATATAATATCAAAGTTATTTGTGTATATGATGTTGATAAGTTAGAAAATAAGAGTCATAGAGCATTTTATAATGCATTCTCCTATTATGAATTAAATAATAAAGACGTGTTTACAACAATTAAAATGGATCCTGACTTAGAAAATGAATTAAAAATTATTCAGTCAAAGCATCGTGTGGAAAAGCCATTAAATATTTTTAATGAAGTTTTTTATAGAAATAATAATGTAAATAATATTGTTATAAAAATAAAAAATGCTATTAATGATTTAAATAATGATAATATCAACTAAATTTGCGTCATTATTTGGTGATATGTGTTGTTTTAGCTTAGTTCGCATAAAATAGAAACAAAAAAATATAAAAATAGTTGTATTTACTTATTTAGTGTAGTATAATGTTATATAGGGATTATAATTATATGATACCAAATTTAATTAGGTAAGGAGAACATTCAATGAAGGGTACTGTTAAGTGGTTTGATGGAGCTAAAGGGTATGGATTTATTACTTCAGAAGAGGGGAATGATGTTTTTGTTCATTTCAGCGCTATTGAAGAAGAAGGATTCAAGTCGTTAGAAGAAGGTCAAGTTGTTGATTTCGAAGTTGTTGATGGAGACAAAGGTCCTCAAGCTTCAAACGTTGTAAAAGGATAATAATTTTAATACAACATTTAAAAGAGTTTATGACTCTTTTTTTTTATATATAGTTGTGGTATTATATTAGTATATGAGGTGAAAATATGTCGGATAAAAAATATAAGAGTGCAACTACCAAGTTTTATGAAGATTTAGATGATGAGGTAGTTGAAGAAAAAAATCTTGATATGGCAAAAACAGTTGTTGCATCAGGTGTACCTAAAAAAGAGTTAATTTATGAAGAGTACGAAGATGAAGAGTACGAAGATGAAGAGTACGAAGATGAAGAGTACGAAGATGAAGAGTACGAAGATGAAGAATATGAAGATGAAGAATACGAAGAAAAAAAGAAGAACTTTTTTAAGAGTAAAAAAACAAAATATGCAATTATTGGTTCTGCAACCGGAATCCTATTAATTGCACTTTTGGTCATTGCTTTTACAATTGGAAAAGTTGAATATATTGAAAATGTTGAGATATATGTTGATAATACTATTGTACATACTTTTGATAAAGTTGAAAAAGGAGCAATTGATGAAAAAATCATTGAATTAGGATATAACGAAGAGGAATACAAGAAAGATAAAATTAAAAAATCAACTGAAAATAAAATTTATTTAGTTCAAAAAAAAGAAATTACAGTCTCATTTTTTGAAAAAAAATGGGAGAATGAAACAAAAGATGTCTTTAATTATAAATTAGGAGATGTGTTAGTAGAACTTAAAATTGAATTAAGTGAGGATAGTGTTGTTTATGTTAATAACACTAAAATAGATAATACAAAATACAGTGAAACACCTATAAGGGATTCGATGCATATTAAAATAGTGAATAATTCAAATGAAACTATTGAAGAAGAAATTGTAATTCCTTTTACAACATATGAGAAATTAGATGATACTTTAGCCAAGGGTGAAAGAAAAGTTAGAGTAGAAGGCGTTAATGGAATAAAGAAAATAACTTATAAAGTATATTATTCAAACGGACAAGAAGTTGACCGTGAAAAAATAAGTGAAGAAATAATTAAAGAGCCAGTTAACGAAGTTATTTCTATTGGTAATAAAAAAGAAGAACCAAAGGGGAGTGAAGTTTCAGAACAGTAGTTTTAATACAATTATTAGGGGTTAAAATGTAATTATATTTATTATAGATTAACTCTTTTTTGTTGAGAGTAATATACATTGACATTTATCAATATATATTATACAATTGACATAAAGTATATGAGGTGAAAGTAAGATGAATAGTAAAAAAATTTCTAATTTGTTTAAAGTGTATAGTGATAAAAATCGTATAGAAATAGCTCAGTTACTTATGAAAGAGGAAAAATGTGCTTGTGAGTTATTAAATGATTTAAAGATATCACAACCAACTCTCTCTCATCATATGAAAATTTTAATTGATAATGATGCAGTAATAGAACGAAGAGAAAAAAAAAGAACATATTATAAAATGAATTTAAGGAATATAAGTAATTTAATAGAATTACTGGAAAATGGTTTTGAGTAGGAGGTGAACATGTTGGAAGATACAATAAGCGCAGTTTGTACTAGTGTAGGTGACGGCGCAATTTCAATTATTAGAGTTAGTGGGAGTGCTGCAGTAAAAGAAGTATCAAAGATTTTCTCAAAAGATTTAAATGTTGTTGATAGTCACACTATTCATTATGGATTTATTAATGATAATGGAGAAGATATTGATGAAGTTCTAGTTAGTGTAATGAAAGCACCTAAAAGTTTTACAACTGAAGATATAGTTGAAATTTCTTGTCATGGCGGGTACGCAGTAACAAATAAAATTTTTGAAACAGTTTTGAAGCAAGATATTAGAATAGCTGAACCAGGTGAATTTACTAAGCGTGCTTTTTTAAATGGTAGAATCGATTTAGTACAAGCGGAGGCTGTAAGTGATTTAATTAAAGCAAAGACAGATAATAGAATGAAAGCTGCGCTTAATTCATTAAAGCATGAAGTTAGTAATGATATTTCAACACTTAGGGGGATTGTTTTAGACATTATTGCAAATATTGAAGTGAATATTGATTATCCTGAATACGAAGATATTGTGCAATTAACAAATGAAATATTATTGCCTAAAATTAATTATGTTAGGGATAAAATTGAGGAACTATTGTCTACTACAAGAACTGGTAAAATTATTGAAGATGGGTTAATAATGAGCATTATTGGTAGTCCTAACGTTGGTAAATCAAGTTTACTAAACAAAATGATTGGTGAAGATAAAGCTATTGTAACCAATATTGCAGGTACTACAAGAGATAGTATTGAGTCTGAAATAATTATTGATGGAGTATTGTTTAAATTAGTTGACACTGCAGGAATAAGAAAAACAAAGGATGTTGTTGAGAATATTGGTGTTGAAAAAAGTTTGAATTTGCTGAAAAAAAGTGATATTGTATTGTTTGTTATTGACAATAATAAGCAAGTTTCAGACGATGAAATTGTGCTGCTTGATCAAGTTAAAAAAATCAATCATATTGTAGTTATAAATAAATGTGATTTAGATAGTAAATATAATTATGATTTAAGTGATTTTAATAAAGTGGAAGTTAGTATGCTAAATGATACTAACTTAAAGAAAATTGAGAATAAGATAAGTGGGGTATTGTCTCTTGGGAATGTTAATTATACAGATAAAAATGTTATAACTAAAGTTCGCCATATTGCACATCTAAATAGAGCAATTAAAAGTATCAATGATATTTTATTGGGTATAGATAATAGAATTGAAATTGATTTAATTAGTATTGATATTAGGGCAGTTTATTATGAACTGGGCTGTATTTTGGGCTATGAAATTGAAGATGATATACTAGATAAATTATTTAGTGAATTTTGTTTAGGAAAGTAGTGATGTTATGAAATATGATGTTATAGTTATAGGTGGAGGTCATGCGGGAATTGAAGCGTGTCTAGCAACAAGTAGAACTAATATGAAGACGCTTCTTTGCACAATGGATATTAATAAAATAGGTTTTATGCCATGTAATCCAAGTATTGGTGGACCTGCTAAAGGTATTGTGGTTAGAGAAATTGATGCACTTGGTGGAGAAATGGGACGAGCAGCAGATGCTACCCTTATTCAAATGAAAATGTTAAATACTTCAAAAGGACCCGCTGTTCAAAGTCTTAGAGCACAAATTGATAGAATTACTTATCCTAAGTATATGCAAAAAGTTTTACTTAATGAAAAGAATTTAGATGTTATTGAAAAAACTGTTATAGATATTAATTTAGATGATAAAACTGTAAATAGTATTGTACTTGATGATGGTGAAATTATATACTGTAGTAATATTATTTTGACTACTGGAACTTACTTACAAAGTGATGTATTACTTGGAGATTCAAGAGTTAGAAAAGGACCTGACAATAGTAAATCAAGTGACTTAAGTGAGAGTCTAAGAAGAATGGGAATAGAGACATTTAGATTAAAAACGGGGACACCGCCCCGTATTTGTAAAGATTCTATTGATTATAAAAAGGTTACATTACAAGGTGGAGATAATATAATTAGAACATTTGGTTTTTATAATCAGGCAAGTTATAATATAAATAAGCAATTACCTTGTTATCTGTCTTATACAACGAAGAAGACACAAGAAATTATTGAAAATAATTTAAATAAATCTAGTGTGTTTGGGGCTATATCTAATTTGGAAAGCGTAGGACCAAGATATTGCCCATCGATAGAGGATAAAATAGTAAGATTTAATGATAAATTAAGACATCAAATTTTTCTAGAACCAGAAAGTATTTACTATGATGATATTTATGTTCAAGGATTTTCTTCAAGTATGCCAAATGATGTTCAAGAATTGATGGTAAGGTCTATAATTGGTCTTGAAAATGCTAAAATTTTAAAATATGCGTACGCAATTGAATATGATGCAATAAATTCACAGCAATTAAAACCTTCTCTTGAACATAAAGAAATATCAGGACTATTCTTTGCAGGACAGATTAATGGTACGAGTGGTTATGAAGAAGCGGCTGGTCAGGGTATAATTGCTGGTATAAATGCCAGTTTAAAATGTCAAAATAAACCGCCGTTAATTTTAAAAAGAAGTGATGCCTATATTGGAGTTTTAATTGATGATTTAGTTACAAAAGGTACAAAAGAACCATACAGACTTTTAACTTCAAGAGCAGAATTTAGATTGCTTTTAAGAAATGATAATGCTGATAGAAGGTTAAGTCAAATCGGTTATGATGTTGGCTTGTTAAATAAAAGTAATTATGATATTTTTATAAACAAACTTAATAGAATTGATAAATTATACTCTAAATTGAATGATTTTCAAATTAATCCAACAAAAGAAGTAAATAAATATTTAGCTAGTATGGATAGTAGTGAACTTAATACACCAATAACTGCTGGGAAATTATTTAAACGTCCAGAAATAAATTTTTCACATATCAAAGAAATAACTTTGATATGTGAAGATGATAATATATATAAACAAGTTGAAATTGAGTTCAAATACAGTGGTTATATTGAAAAAACATGGAGAGAAGTTGAAAAATTCGAACGACTTGAAAAAATTAGACTAGATGAAAACTTAGATTATAATAAATACAAAAATCTTAGTTTGGAGGCTAAAGAAAAGTTAAATAAAATTAAACCTTTAACGATTGGACAAGCATCGAGAATAAGCGGAGTTAGCCCTGCTGACATAGCTGTTCTGATGATTGAAAGGAAAAGGGAGTAAAAATTATATGCAAAAAAGGAATTTAACATCTGGAAATGTTACAAGTGATCTATTTTTAGTTGCTGTGCCAACAATGATGACACAATTATTAATGTTTTCATACTCTATAATAGATTTAAAGTTTGTATCTATCTTAGGAACCAAAGCGATAGCAGCAGTTGGTTCTGCGACACTTTTTATTGGTATTGGTAATAGTTTAAATGCACTTTCTATAATAGGAACAGGAATACTTGTAAGTCAAATAGCTGGTAAAAATGACAAATATTCCTACTATAAAGTAATTAATTCAGGATATTTTATTAACTTAATTATAAATATTATGTTTATATTAGTATTCACTATTTTTCCTAAACAATTATTGTCACTTATTAATATTTCAGATGCTTCTATTATAGAGATGGCTGTTAAATATTTGAGAGTATTCTCTTTAGCAATGGTATTTCAATTTACAAATAATCTAATAATAAGAATTTTGACAGGACTTGGATTGACTAATAAAATTTTATTAGTCAGCTTAATAGGAGTAATTATTAACATTATACTAGATGCTCTATTTATTAATGGTTTTGGTTGGGGTGTTAGTGGTGCTGCTTTTGCATCTTTGTTTGGTAATTGTGTTATAACAATAATATTTTTTACTTTATACTCTGAAACACTAAAATATTCCTTTGATATAAAAATCGATTTTAATGTATGTAATAAAATATGTAAGTTGGGTATACCTTATATGCTACAAAGGTTTACATTTACATTTGTTGGAATTGTAATGGGAAGGCTAGTAGCTAGTTACGGTGCATATGCAATTGCTGCACAAAAGATAGGTTACCAAGTTGAATCAATAACATTTTTGGTTCTAGGCGGATTATTTAGTGCTGTTAGTGCATTTTCTGGTCAAAATATGGGTGCTTTACAATATGATAGAGTAAGGAAAGGCTATAAGAGTGCAATAAAAATTGGTATTTGTTATACAACAATCACTAGTATAATTTTTATTTTATTTTCAAACAATATTGCTAGTATATTTGATGATAATCTTTTAACCGTTAAATATACGGAATATTATTTGAAGACTATTGCCTTTGCCCAATTTTTTGTAGTTTTTGAGATGGTTGGTAATGGATTTTACATGGGAATAGGGAAACCTAAAATACCAGCTATAAACAGTATTGTATTTACTACTTTACGAATACCATTAGCTATAATTTTAAGTCAATATTTTGGAGTATTAGGAATATTTATATCAATTGCTATTACTTCTATAATAAAAGGAGTTGTTTCATATGGAATATACAAGTTTAAAGTGTTTAAACAAATCGGTAATAAAATCTTTTCTATCTAAAATTGATAAAGATATAATTTTAGATAATCAATATGCTATGGAAAGAGAAATGCTTAGAGTTATAGGGAGTAACAACTCAAGTTATCTTCATCCAGAAGTATTTGGACTGAAAACAAATAATGCTTATATAACAACTGATTTTGCCGAAAATCAAGTTGAAATTGTTACACCAATTTTTGATACTTTACAAAGGACTGTCAATTTTAGTGAAGCTTTATATGATATAGTTGCAAATGAGTTGCACGTAGATGAGAGTTTGTGGCCTTTATCAATGCCTTGTATTATAAATAACGATGTTCCTATAGCTTGCTTTCCTGAATCAGATAATTATGAGGAATATAGAAACTATCTCTCAAATAAATATGGAAATAATGTCCAAATGATATCAGGAATACATTTTAATTTTTCATTTGGAGAGAATTTTCTAAAAACATTATATAGTGTGATAGATTGTAAAAAAACATTTAAAGATTTTAAGGACACTGTTTACTTGAAAGTTATAAATAATTATAATTATTACCGTTATCTTATAACAGTATTTTTAAGTGCCTCTCCTAAATGTCATGAAAGTTTTGGAAATGTTGATAATGTTTTTGCATTAAGATCTAGTAAATTTGGATATTGCAACAATGAGGAAATTAATATAGATTATTCATCATTAGATAGTTTTATAGAAAGTGTTAATATAGAAATGAAAAACAAGAAAATTATTGATGAGCGTGAAATTTACGATAGTATTAGGATTAAAAATGGGAATAAATTTGTTACACAAAATGTTTTAGAAACAGGAATTAAATATATTGAGATTAGAAATATAGATATTAATCCATACGAAAAGATTGGTGTTAATATAGATGACTTAAAATTTGTAGAATTAATTCTTGTTTACTGTTTGTTAAGTGATTTAAGAAAAGAGGATATTTTTAGAGAAGTTAGTAATTGTAATGATATCAATAAATATAAAGAACGTATAATTACTGATATGAATTTATTATTAAAATTCAATAATGAAAATGATCTTGGTTTAGAAGATATAATAAACAATAAAATTACTGAAATACAAGAAAATAAGTTACTTACTAATAGAATAACTAATGATTTAAAAAACTGTAATTTTTTAGATTTTGGGAAAAGTTATGCAAAAAAATATTTGCAAAGTGCCTATAAAAATCGTTTTAAATTTGTCGGATTATCTCATATTGAGTTGTCCACTCAATTATTAATAAAGAGTGCTGTTAAAAGAGGAGTTAATGTAAAATTTCTAGATGAAGAAGATAATTTTATTGAACTTAGCAATGGCAATATTACGGAAATTGTTAAGCAATGTACACAAACGAATTTAGATGGTTTTGCCAATGTTCTTGCTATGTCTAATAAAGTTGTAACAAAAAAAATTCTTGCTAACAATAGCATGAAAGTACCAAAAGGTAAAGATTTTATTAGTAAAAGTGATGCACTTAAATATGCAATGCTACTTAAGAGAAATTTTGTTATAAAGCCTAAAAGCACAAATTTTGGAATTGGTATTTCTATTTTCAAAAATAATGTTATCTACGAAGATGTAAAAGATGCAATTGAACTTGCTTTTTTGCATGATTCAAGCATAATTATTGAAGAGTTTATAACTGGTAAAGAGTATAGATTTTTAGTAATTGATGCTGAAGTTGCAGGTGTTTTAAACCGTGTTCCTGCTAATGTTATTGGAGATGGGGAAAAAAGTATTAAAGAATTAGTTGAAACAAAAAATCAGGATTGCTTAAGGGGAGTAGGGTATGTTTCTCCGCTTGAAAAAATAAATATTGATGAGCCAGCAAAATTATTTTTAAATTCTCAAGGTTTAAGTGAAGATAGTATTTTGAATTTCAAACAGCAGATATTTCTAAGAGAAAATAGTAATATCAGTACAGGTGGAGATAGCATTGATTATACTAATGAGGTAGATGATTTTTTCAAAGAAATAGCCATAAATGCTGCAAAAACTTTTGATATCTGTTTTTGTGGAGTAGATATAATTATTGAAGATATTAATGATTGTAATTCAAATTATGCTATTATTGAAGTTAATTTTAATCCAGCAATTCATATTCATTCGTTTCCCTACAGTGGCGAAGAAAGAGAAATAGCATCATATATATTAAAGGCATTAAAGTTGGTAAATATATGAATGATTTAGAAATTAAAGAATATTTATATAATATTGGTGGAGCAAGCAAAGGGATAGATAATTTTAAGAATTTTTTGTCGTGTTATGGCAATCCTGAGGAAAAGGTTAAGTGTATACATGTTCTTGGTACTAATGGTAAAGGTTCAACTACTGTTATGCTTGCAAAGATTTTACAAACAAAATATAAAAAGGTTGGTACTTTTACATCACCCGCTTTTTTAGATGTATATGATCGAATTCAGATTAATAGAATAGATATTGAAAAAGTAAAATTTAATAAGATTTTCAATTTAATTTATCAAGATACCTTGAAATATCATCTTGGTTTTTTCGAAATTTTATGTGCAATTGCATTCATATATTATGATCAAGAAGGTGTTGACTATATGATTATTGAAGCCGGAGTGGGTGGCAAGTATGATTGTACAAGCGTCATAAATCCAGATGTACGATTATTAACTAATGTTGGATATGACCATATAGATGTTCTTGGAAATACTTTAGATGATATATTAATGCAAAAATTGGGTGCTTGTAGAAATGGGGATAATTTAATAACAACTATCTCAAAAGAGCACTATTCATCAGTAATTGAATATTGTAAGCAGAATAACATAACTTATGTTTTAGTGAATAAAATTGTTGATTTTAATTTATCACTTCAAGGGATTCATCAAAAAATTAATGCTAGTCTAGTATATGAATGTATTAGGTTTTTAAATATAAATATTAGTTTAAATGAACTTGCTGAATGCTTTAAAAATGTATCGTGGCAAGGAAGGTTTGAAAAATTAAAAGAAAATATATATTTAGATGGTGCACATAACATTGATGGAATTAAAGTTTGTCTACAAACTGCAAATGATATTTTCGGGAAAAATAATTATAATATCGTTAGTAGTATCTTGTATGGTAAAGATATTAAGACATTTAATAAAGAATTTAAAAATAATGGAAAAACAGTAGTATTTACAACTTTTGATTATAAAAGAGCATATAATATAAATGATTTATTACATGAGGATGTAAATGTGTGTGCTGATTTTAAAACACTTATTGATCAAGCTTACATTAATGATGAAAATTATTTATTTGTTGGTTCTTTATACTTTGTTACAGAAATACATAAATACTTAAGGAGTAGAAAATGATTTATGACATATTACAAAATGAAAAAAACAAGGAATATTTCATCGATTTAATGGAGCAATTAGATTATGAGTATGATAATTATACAATATATCCTAAAAGAGATGATTTGTATACTGCTTTCAATTTGTGCGAGAATGTAAAAGTTGTAATCATTGGCCAAGACCCCTATATAAAAAATAATCAAGCTCATGGTATAGCGTTTTCTATTTTGAATAATAAAATCACTCCGACGCTCAGAAATATTTTCACAGAACTAGAAAATGATTTGGGATATAAAAGAACTAATACCAATTTAAGTGATTGGTCAAAACAAGGGGTATTGTTGTTTAATTCAATTTTTACTGTTAGAGCTGGGGAAAGTTTATCTCATCGAGATATTGGATGGGAAAAGTTTAGTGAAAATATCGTAAAATACATTGATTGTCATTATAAAAACATAATATATATTTTATGGGGTAATAATGCAAGAATGTATAAAAAATTTATAAAAAATGGATTAATTATAGAGAGCGTACATCCATCCCCTTTGAGTTGTTATAGAGGGTTTTATAATTCAGCTCCATTTAGTAAGTGTAATAAGCTTCTAAGAAAACTTGGAAAAATAGAAATAGTCTGGTAATTATTGATTAAAGCAGTGTAATATTATTAATATTATATAAAATTATGTTATAATACAAATGGGGGTGTTTTATGAAAAAGGAAATTTATAATAGCAAACTGAAAATGTGT
>JBKEDG010000081.1:0-4391 GCA_047975285.1 Bacilli bacterium
AACAAATATTATGTTCATGAAGAAATGAAATATATTAGCGAACAGGATAATATTAAATTTGGCTATAATAAATTGGTTGAAACAGTACACCGATTATTCAAGTATAATAGGGAAGATTATATAGAAGTAGTAAAAGAGAGTGATATCCCAATAAATTGGGGTTCGCAATTTTTTGAATTTAGAGTTAAGGAGTAACATGGAAAAATTACCAGATAGTTGTTATGTAGGAAAAATAATACCTAAAGATAACTTTAAGCAGTACAGAGATGAGTTCACCAATAAAGTGGAACGAATTAGATTCATGTATAGTATAAGCGGTCAGACAACAAACTACGAGCAAACTGATGATGCGGATACTATTGTAGTAATAAACTTATCTTTAAAAGAAGACACGGGCATTTCAAATATAATTAAAGAAATAGAGCAAACCATCAACTTCAAAATTCTATATGAAATTGAATTTAATAATAAAAAGAAGTACGGTTTTTATGATCAAAAGTTATTTACTACGAGTTACGATAGTCAAATTATATTTGATTTACTAGCTAATGATGTAGTTACTTTATACGAGAATCTTAAGAAGCAAATTATAGGTTCCTCTAAAAAAGAGTTATCTGTAGATGAATTAGTTAAAAGACAATTAGAAATCGAACAGTTAGAAAAAGAAATCGAAAAACTAACTAAAGAAAAATCTAAAGAAATGCAAGTTAACAAAAAGAACGAGATTAGAAAGCAAATAAAAAAGTTAATAACTCGAGTGAAGAGGTTGAAGAATGTGCAATAAAATTAGTAAAAAAGATGTTCTTGAGCACAGGAGTAGAACACATCAAATTTTCTTAACAATTTTTGGTTTGATATTGGGCCTGAGTATTAATAAACTGACATTGGAATTAATAGATTTATTATTAGTGTTATCAGTATGCTATTATTTAACAATTTTTCAAAACTTATTTTGTGAATTAAAGTTTGTAGGTAAAACAAGGTTGGTTTCAATTTTTAGAAGGAAAATTACATTATTAATCCCTATTGCCTTTCTTATATCATTTATAAGGTTTCAATATGCCCCAATGTCTAGTTTTAAGTACATGTTGGTAGTACTTATTATATACGTAGGTAGTATCTTTATTATGTATGGTTTACATTTGAGAAGAGTGAAGGAGGGAGAATGAAGTTGAGTAAAAGTGAATTGCTACAAGCATACAAATTTTTTCATAAAGACATGTTATATGAGAAGGTAAACATAAAACTATTAAACCAATTCTTTGAATTAGAAAATAAAATAATTCCTCGTGAAGTAGCAGAAATGGATGAAAAAGAAATCGAAAAAAAAGTAAAAGATAAAATAAGTACCGTTGTAAATGGTGATATACAACAGAAGGTAGATACATATAAAGTT
This sequence comes from Bacilli bacterium, assembly GCA_047975285.1. Classification (GTDB taxonomy): domain Bacteria; phylum Bacillota_I; class Bacilli_A; order JBKEDG01; family JBKEDG01; genus JBKEDG01. The sequence goes on from JBKEDG010000081.1 coordinate 1,397, forward strand.
GTAAAAAAAGTAGAACGTGAAACATCTCTCGATGATACTGTTCTAGAATTTTTGAATGCAATAAATTATGATGAACTAAATAATAAGGACATATCAAAGTTTATTTCTGAAGGAATCGTTGAAAAATCGAATAAAACTTCATTTTCTAGTGATACTTTTGATGATGATAAAATACGGTATAATAACTTTATAGATTTAAGTATAAAAGACTACTTTATAGATTATGTAATGTTAGATTCACTAGGACGTAAAATGGATTCAAAACTGCCGGACTACTTGTACGCCAATAGAATGAATAACAGAGAAGCTAGGACTTTATTTAAGCCATATTTCTTAGGATATTCAGCTTATACAAATGATTTGATTGTAAATGTGAAAAGAAATATTCAAAATAATAATGACATTATTATTTTCCAAATAGATTTTACAAGATTTTACTATAATATAGATGTGAAGTTGTTAAAGCAAAGGGTAAATAACTTTATTAAAGAAAATGATATTGTAATAAAAAGTAAAGAACGCCAATTTATAAACAGAATATTTAAAGTCCATGAAAAGTACAATGAACTCGAATCAGTACAAGGTTTACCTTTAGGGTTAAAGTCGAGTGGATTGTTCTCTAATATATTTGCTATGCAATTTGATGAAAAATTTATAAAGGAGAGGCCGTTGTTTTACGGAAGGTACGTAGATGATATTTCATTGGTATTTAAAAAGGAATATGATGTAGATGGTACTCCACTAGAGGAAATAACCAGTTATATTACAGATGAAACTCTTTTAGAGTTATTTAAAAGTAGCGAGGTCGAAAGCGTTCAAAATGTTTCTATCAATAAGAGTAAAACTGTAACTATCGATATACCAAAGGGTGTTGATGTAAACTACATTACGGAATTTGAAAGAAAATTAAAAAAGACGGGTAGTGGATTTAACCTTATATTTGATCCTACAGGTATAGGGTTGAAAATAAGCCAAATTTATTCCAATAATAATTCAATAGTTACAAAATCGAGTCAAATGATTGATATGAAAAAGAATACTACAAGTGTCAAAATGTTCATTGGAGCTATGTATGACTGGTATAAAATGATCCTTTTAAAGGAAAAGATGAATATTTCAGAGTCATATAAAGTTATTTATGAACGGTATTGGGCTGAATTTATAAGTTGTGTTGATGATCTAACACTAATAGAGCTATCATCGTATTGGCTAAATTTATTCATATTAGATGCAGTGTTTAATCAAGAAAAACCATTGACAAAAAAAATAGAAATGCTAGTAAAAGATTCAAAGCATTCATCATTAAAGGAAATCTTAAAAATAACAAAGGAAATAAATGACAAATACTTGAGTAATAGTAATAAAACTAAAGATATGCTAACCTCAGCTCGCTTGAAAGATTTTAGAAATTATCCAAAAGAATGCAATCAAAAGGAAAATTTTAATGTTTTGACTAGTAATGGTTATAAGGCTTATAGTTGCTTACATAGAGTGAAAATATATGAAGAGCAGATCTTTAAATTTGAATCTCAACTAATTGATTCATCAAATAGAGCTAGTTTTGATATAGAGTGTATCAATGAAATAAATTCCCTTAATATTAGTGAATCTTTAATGACAACGGAAGAGCAAGAGAGGTTGTTAAGCAGCATAAGTCATCAAGATTTTAGAGCATTTTATCCTCAAAATGAAAAGGATGTAAAGAAATATGAAGAAGAAATTAAAGTATCTTTATCGGTAGAAAAGGAATTTTCTTCATATTATGAAAACTTTTTACATGGTTTAAATATAAAATCGTCAGGATATGTTAATTTTCTTCAAAAGAAAATGACTGCTAGTTTTAATGATGCAGTTAAAGAAAAATCAAATTTATTAGTCTATCCAGAACATTCAATACCCTTTGTTACACTACAAAATTTAGTGAAAAAGTCAATTGAAAATAATATCATTATTATGGGGGGGCTAGTACCATTGAAAACAAATGATAATGTAATTTTAAACTTACATATTACAATTATTCCAATTAAAAAAGTTGGAGAAATCTAATTAAACGATGCAATTATTAGGGTTCGACATAAAAAACATTTAAGTCCAACTGAAACCAAGGCTCTAAATGATATCAAATCAAGTCAAAATGGTAAGGTTAATATAAATCCTAATTTAGACAGTAGGTATAAAAAGCAAATCGATAAGTTAGACTTAAATAAAACAATAGTAAAACTAACAAATAAAATTTCTATTAAAGCATATAATTGCTTCGAGGTTTATGACATAAACTTGAGAAACTCGCCTCAAGAAGTGACATTAATTGCATTAAGTGTAAATAATAAAGATCTTAGCACATTCGAACATATAATTAATACAATGGCTATTGATCATAAAGCTTTTGTAGCACAGGCTAATTTCTCAAATACAGGAGGAGTGGGTGTATATGCACCTATGACTAAAACTGCAAATAGGAATATAATATCTACTCACAAAAGTGAAGGGCATGGAAAAATAATAACATCTACATTAAACTTTAGGGAGTTGCATAAAGCGAGGTATGATGCTGAGTATTCAAAGAAAAACAATTGGAAACCTACACCACCAAATTTAATAAATGAAGGATTACCTAAGTAATAACTGCTATAAAATGTAAAAATGTATAAATCCATAAGGAGAAATATGAGAACAAAACTAAATTTAGGAAGTAAAGATATAGTCAATGATAATATGGAATTAATATCACAACTATTTCCTCATTGCATAACAGAGCAAGAAGGACAGAAAGTAATAGATTTTGAAAAATTAAAGAGTGAATTTTCAAATGATATTGTCGATGAAACAAAAGAGAAGTATGAATTGAATTGGCCAGGTAAAAGTGCTTCTATAATTGAAGGACGAATTCCTACAAACAAAACATTGGTTACAGTGGTAGGAAAATCAATTGATTTTGAAAGTACGAATAATGTATATATTGAAGGTGATAACTTGGAAGTGCTAAAAGCACTTC
>JBKEDG010000082.1:0-3342 GCA_047975285.1 Bacilli bacterium
ACCGACGGTAGCTGAATGGATAAATGTAAATCCAATTGGAATGACAATAGAACAGGCTTGGGACGGAAAAAGTTTTTTAGAAACAATCAAAACAGGTAAAGATACGGGGCATGATTATTTAGTTATTTCACAAATGGCTCATGTACTTCAAAGAGGTGTAGTAATGAATGGTGGTAAGCACTTGTATATGCATACATATAATGATGGATACCACCCAAACTTCAATGAAGAGATGCTATTTGATTTAGAGCAAGACTGGTATGAGCAAAATGATATTGCTAAAGACAATGAAGATTTAATAATAAAAGCAAAGTCTCACTTGTTTGACTGGAAAAATACACATATGAAAAAACTACAAGCAAATGATGTAGAAGACCCATTATGGTACATCTATCATGATGGCGGACCTTTCCATGCAAAGGGACATGCACAAATGTACTATAATAACTTGATGAACATTGGTGAAGAAGAAAAAGCTAATGTGGTTAAAGAGAAGTATATTGATTAAGGAATGGGAGTGTCGCAAAACTACATTTTCCTGGAATAAATAAGAAAACTGAGATTTAAAAAGCCCTTAAACATAGGCTTTAATAAATCTCAGTTTCTCTATTTTATGTATTATTGGCAGTTTTGCGACACTCCCTTTTCAGTGTTTGGGTTCTATTAACTCTAAAAAATAGGTTAGTATAATATTATAAAGTGTGTTAATCTAGTAATGGAGGTGACTATGCAAAATGGTAAAATGAAAGAATTGATTGAAGTATTAAGTAATGTTGAATCAATTGATTATAGTCAACTTGTTAAGTTATTAAAAATTGATATAGAATGCTTGAATACACTTTGTGATCAGTATAATAGAATAAGCTTTTACGCACAAATTGTAAAAAGTGAGGATAGAGTTTATATCGATAATGCAGATGAGAATGTCGGCTCAGTACGTGAAAGACAAGAATTAATGCGACAATTGTATGTATCAAATTGCTATTCAATCCTTGAATTTGAAATTATATTTGGGCGTAGTACAAAGACTATATATCGTGATTTGAAAATCATTAGAGACAACCTACAAAAAGAGTTTAAAGTATGGAATGTAGACAGTACTTCTTTTATCCTAAATGAAATTAATAAGTTTAAACCAGATATAGTGACTAGAATAATGGGGGATAAAAAACTAACCCATAGTCAATTTTTAGAAGGAGGCATATCCTCTATCACAAAGATATTAGAAATTGAGGTTGATAATAATCAAATTTTGCATTTATATATTAATCGTGAAACTTTAAGCGAAGTTGATAAAGTTGAGGCTGCGCAATTTACTAGGGATATAATAAAAAATATTGAATATTACTTACATATGAATTATACAAATGATGCTAAGCGAAAATTACTACAGGCTCATATAGAAAGTAAGTATTTTGCTTATAAAAATAGAGTATTACTACAAACTATTGATCCATTGCAAATTGTACATAATTACAAAGAAATGTATAGTAGAGTATCTCCAATTATTGAGATGTTATTTAATGTTTACGAACTTTATTGTAATGAAGAAGAGATTATGTATATTGCATTATACTTTTTAAATATTAAGGATTTTACTAAATTGACAGTTAATGTCAAAGCTCTAAAAGGTAGTGAGAAAATACTGATTCAAAACCAATTATTAGAGAATTTCGAAAACTTTGATTTTGTTGAAGATAAGGGGGATTTGACAATCACAAATATACCAGATACAAATGATAGTATATTTATTAAGACAATGTTTGACAGCACTGATATTAAAGCTATATCAAAGGTATTGGATAAGAAAAGTAACTTGAGCCCGGAATTAGAGTTATACTTTAAGTTAAAGCCGTTATTAAAGAAATCGACTGATTATGATACTTTTCTAAATACAATCAATCCCCCCCTAGTCGAGAGTAGACATAGTTTGGAAACGCTTGTAGGTAACGATTTATTGATTGATTCAGAAACAACATCATGGCTAACAGCTATAAAAAGAGTATGCAATATATTGAAGTCTAATTTATCAACAGACAATACATATTATGATGAGATTATGAAATATATTAACAACTATAAAACGGAATTTCTTATCTCTGATAGTGTAGCTTTAATTCATGCTCCAATTACATCTCATATATTCAAAACAGATATGGTAGTAATCTACAATCACGAAGGAATAGACTTTCCTAATGAAAAAAAGATTAAGTTAGTAATTGGATTTTGTGCAAAATCTGAAGTTGATATGCTTCTTCCTTTGCAACAACTATATAGTGCAGTCACTGAGAATAATTTTGAAAATAAAATTGAAGGTATTAAAAATCAAGCAGATTTAAAGGAAGTTTTCAAGTTTTCTCAAAAAAATAAATAAAACTTAAAATAATGAGAATTTCATCTCATTGTTTTTTTATACAATAATAGTGTAGGAGGTGCCAATAAAATGATAGAAGAAAAATTAGTACAGGTAAAAGTGGAAGCAGATTGTTGGCAAGATGCGATTAGAGTTTCATGTGGAAAACTATTAGAATTAGATATGATAACAAGTAGTTATATTGAAAGTATATTCGCAAATATTGAAAGATACGGTATGTATTTTATACTATTAGACAAATTGGCTTTACCACATTCTTCAACTTTCGAAGAAGTAAGAGAAACCGGGTTGGCGATTACTACGTTGAAAAATCCAATTGATATGAAAGGTAAGCAAGTTCAAGTATTAATGACTCTTGCTTCAACTTCTCATACCAGTCATTTAGGTATGTTGCAAGAGTTATCAGAAGTATTACAACGAGATAACATTGTAAATAAATTAATACAATGTAACGCGTCAGAAGAAATAGTGAAAATAATGGAGGAAAGATGAAAATAATGGCTTTATGTGGATCTGGATTAGGATCAAGTTTTATGGTGGAGTTAAATATTAAAAATGTATTAAAAGATTTAGGTGTAACAGATGCTGAAGTAGGACATACATCAGTAGCTCAAGCAAATCCAGATCAAGCAGATTTGTTTGTTATTGGAGTAGATTTAGCTCAAAGCTTACCAGCATATAACATCTTAGTTGTTTTAAATAATTTAATGGATAAATTTGAATTAAAAGAAAAATTATCATTACATTTAAAAGGAGAGTAAAATGTCAGGTATATTTGGAGTAATTTTAGACATCCTTTCACAACCATCAATCATAATTGGGATAGTAGTTGTGTTAGGTCTAGTTTTACAAGGGAAAAAAGGTTCTGAAATAGTAACACCAGCAGTTAAAGCAGTTGTTGGTTATTTAATATTAGCAAGTGCGGCAACAGTTATTACTAACTCATTAGATCCACTAGGGCAAATGAT